>JACPIQ010000087.1 GCA_016188005.1 Candidatus Rokuibacteriota bacterium
AGTCCTCGCTCGCCTTCGATACCATCTACGCCGAGGGGCAGCGGCGCTACGTGGAGTCGCTCTCCGCCTACGCGCGGCAGTTCCTCGAGCAGATGGAGAAGCCCGACGTGGACGCCATCGAGGGGCTGTCGCCGGCCATCTCCATCGAGCAGAAGACCACATCGAAGAACCCGCGCTCGACGGTGGGCACCGTCACCGAGATCTACGACTACCTGCGGGTGCTCTTCGCGCGGCTCGGCATCCCCCACTGTCCCCAGTGCGCGAGACCCATCTCCGCCCAGACCGTCCAGCAGATGGTCGACCGCGTGCTCGCGCTTCCCGCAGGGAGCCGGCTCCTGGTCCTGGCGCCGGTGGTCCGGGGGCGCAAGGGCGAGTATCGCAAGCTCTTCTTCGACCTCAAGCGCCAGGGCTACGTCCGTGTGCGCGTGAACGGGCAGATCCGGGAGCTGGCGGAAGAGATCGAGCTGGCGAAGACCCGGAAGCACACCATCGAGGTCGTGGTGGACCGGATCATCCTCCGGGACGGCGTCGGCACGCGGCTGGCTGACTCGCTGGAGACGGCCCTGCGCCTGGCCGACGGGTTCGCCCAGGTGGAGGCGGTAGATGGCCCGGCCATGCTCTTCTCCGAGCGCCTGGCCTGCGCCGCTTGTGGCATCTCCTCCCCGGAGGTTTCCCCGCGGATGTTCTCGTTCAACAGCCCGTACGGAGCCTGCCCCGAGTGCGGCGGCATCGGCGCGCGCCACGAGGTGGATCCCGCCTGCGTGGTCCCCGATGGTCGCAAGACCCTCGGCCAGGGGGCGCTCCTTCCCTGGGCGGGGCAGGCGGGTGGGTCCTTCAGGCGGACGCTCGAGGCGTTGGCGCGACGCCACCGCGTGAGCCTCACCACACCGTGGGAGACCCTGCCCAGGAAGACGCGCGACCTGATCCTCCACGGCGAGACCGACGGCGAGTTCGAGGGTGTGCTGAAGATCCTGGCCCGCCGGTACCGGGAGACGCTGTCCGAGGAGGCCCGGCAGGACGTGGAGCGCTTCATGACCCTCCAGGACTGTCCAGCCTGCCGGGGCGCGCGGCTGCGTCCGGAGGCGCTGGCGGTGAAGGTCGGCGGGCGTTCCATCGCGGAGGTCGTCCGGCTGCCCATCAAGGCGGCGGCCGACTTCTTCGACGGGCTCACCCTGTCGGAGCGCGAGGCGGCCATCGCGCGGCGGGTGCTCAAGGAGATCCGCGAGCGCCTGGGCTTCCTCTCGGCGGTGGGGCTCGACTACCTCACTCTCGACCGCGCCGCAGCCACCCTGTCCGGCGGCGAGGGGCAGCGCATCCGCCTGGCGACTCAGATCGGGTCGAGCCTCGTGGGGGTGCTCTACATCCTGGACGAGCCCTCCATCGGCCTCCACCAGCGGGACAACCGGCGGCTCCTCGACACGCTCAAGCGGTTGCGGGACCTCGGCAACACCGTGCTCGTCGTGGAGCACGACGAGGAGACCATCCGTTCGGCGGACTACGTCGTGGACCTGGGACCGGGCGCGGGCGAGCACGGCGGCCACGTGGTCGCCGTGGGAACGCCCGACGAGATCATGGGTAATCCCGCCTCGCTCACCGGCCGCTTCCTCGCCGGAGCCGAGCGGATCGCCCTGCCCCCGCAGCGGCGGAAGCCAGGCGGGAAGCTCCTCACCATCCACAACCCCCGCGAGCACAACCTCAAGGGCATGCCCGTCCGGATCCCGCTGGGCGTCTTCACGTGCATCACCGGGGTGTCGGGCTCCGGGAAGTCCACCCTCGTCAACGACATCCTGTACCGGGCGCTCGCCCAGATGCTCCACCGCGCCCAGGAGCGCCCCGGCGCCCACGACCGCGTCGAGGGCGCCCAGCACCTCGACAAGGTCATCGACATCGACCAGTCACCGATCGGGCGAACGCCGCGCTCGAACCCGGCCACCTACACCGGCGTGTTCACCCTGATCCGCTCGCTGATGGCGCGGACCGCGGACGCCCGGATGCGCGGCTACCAGCCGGGGCGCTTCTCCTTCAACGTCAAGGGGGGGCGCTGCGAGGCCTGCCAGGGCGACGGGCTGGTGAAGATCGAGATGCACTTCCTCCCCGACGTGTACGTGACGTGCGAGGTGTGCAAGGCGAAGCGGTACAACCGGGAGACGCTGGAGGTCCGCTACAAGAGCAAGAACATCGCCGAGGTGCTCGACATGACCGTGGCCGAGGCGCTCGAGTTCTTCGCGCCCGTGCCGCCGATCAAGCAGAAGCTCCGGACGCTGCACGACGTGGGACTGGACTACATCCGGCTCGGCCAGTCCGCCACGACGCTGTCCGGGGGCGAAGCCCAACGCGTGAAGCTCGCCACCGAGCTCAGCCGCCGGGCCACAGGCCGGACGCTCTACATCCTGGACGAGCCCACGACGGGACTCCACTTCGCCGACATCCGGCGGTTGCTGGAGGTGCTCAACGCACTGGTGGACCAGGGCAACACCGTGGTGATCATCGAGCACAACCTGGACGTCATCAAGACCGCCGACTGGATCATCGATCTGGGGCCGGAGGGGGGTGATGATGGCGGACGGGTCATCGCCACCGGCACGCCGGAGGAGGTGGGCGCCCGGAGCGACCGCTCCTACACCGGCCAGTTCCTCCAGCGCGTCCTGGCCCGGGCTGACTCGACCTGAGATCGCGCGTGGGGCATCGAAGGGCGCGAGGATGCGGCGGGGGCGGGCGTGGCGAAGCCCGGGTGCCCGCCCCAGGTGAAAGATGAGGCGCACCAAGATCGTCTGCACCATCGGGCCCGCCAGCGCGGGTCGCGACGTGCTCCACCGGCTCGTGGCCGCGGGGATGGACGTCGCCCGCCTCAATTTCTCCCACGGCACTCAGGCCGAGCACGCCGAGGCGATCCGGGCGATCCGGGACGGAGAGGAGCAGTGGGGGCGGCCCGTCACCATCGTCCAGGATCTCCAGGGTCCCAAGGTGCGCCTGGGCAAGTTCGCCGGCGGCCGCGCCTGGCTCGAGGCCGGGGCGACCTTCACGCTGACCGCGGCGCCCGCGCCCGGCACGGCTGCGGGCGCGAGCCTCTCCCATCCGGAGCTCCTGCCCCTGCTCCGGCCCGGGGACCCCGTGTGGATGGACGACGGGATGATCCAGCTCACCGTCGAGGAGGCGAGCGAGCGCGAGGCCCGCTGCCGCGTCATCGCCGGCGGCTGGGTCTCGGAGCACAAGGGCGTCGCCCTGCCGCGGTTCCCTGCGCCCCTGTCCTGCCTCACGGTGAAGGACCGCGAGGACCTGACCTTCGGCGTCGCGCACGGTGTGGACTACGTGGCCGTCTCCTTCGTGCGGTCCGCGGAGGACATCCAGGAAGTGCGGCGGCTCCTGAACGAGCAGGGGGCGAGCCTCCCCATCATCGCCAAGCTCGAGCGCGCGGAGGTCGTGGACAAGGTCCCCGCCATCCTGCCGCTGGTCGATGCGGTCATGGTGGCCCGGGGTGATCTGGGCGTCGAGGTTCCGCTGGAGGAGGTGCCGGTCATCCAGAAGGACGTCATCCGGCAGGCGCGCCTCGCCCGGGTGCCGGTCATCGTGGCGACGCAGATGCTCGAGTCCATGGTGAGCCACGTGCGGCCCACACGGGCCGAGGTCAGCGATGTGGCGACCGCCATCTTCGACGGGGCCGACGCCATCATGCTCTCGGCCGAGACCGCCACGGGCCGCTACCCGGTGGAGGCGGTCCAGGTCATGGCGCGCATCGCCGAGCGCGCGGAGCGCGCGGCCCAGGCCCGCGGAGTGGAGCGGCGGCGCGCCGAGGTGCCCGGGTTCTCGGAGGCGGTGGCCGAGGCCGCCTGCCACTCGGCGCGCGTCCTGCGGGCCAAGGCCATCGTCGCCTTCACCCAGTCGGGGTTCAGCGCCAGGCTCATGTCGGAGGAGCGGCCGGAGGTGCCCATCGTGGCGCTCACGCCGTTCCCCGAGGTGCAGCGCCGGCTGGGTCTCTGCTGGGGGGTGAGCGCGCGGCTGGTCCGCAAGGTGGAGACGACGGACGCGATGATCGAGGAGATCGAGGCGACCCTGCTCGGGGATGGGACGGTGCGCACGGACGACGTGGTGGTGATCGTCTCCGGCGCGCCCCTCTGGGTAACCGGCACCACGAACCTACTGAAGTTCCACCGCGTTGGAGACAGGAGGTAACCGAGACCGCCATGGCTCACGAAGCGATCCTCTATGACGTGACGGACGGAGTGGCGACCATCACCCTCAACCGCCCCGAGGCGTACAACGCGCTGAACCTGACGCTGGGGCGGGAGGTGTTCCACGCCACGCTCGAGGCCGACGAGAGCCGGGAGGTGCGCTGTATCGTCTTCACCGGCGCCGGCAAGGCCTTCTGCGCGGGGGGAGACGTCAAGGACTTCGCCGACAGCGGGGAGCGCATCGGCGTCCTCGTCAAGGAGCTGACCACCTACCTCCACGGCGCGGTGTCGCGGCTGGCCCGGTCCATGAAGCCGGTGATCATGGCCGTCAACGGGGTGGCCGCGGGCGGCGGCATGAGCTTCGCGCTGTCCGGGGACCTGGTCGTGGCGGCGGAGTCGGCGCGGTTCAGCATGGCCTACTCGCGCATCGCGGCCTCCCCCGACGGGTCGGCCTCGTACTTCCTCCCCCGCCTCATCGGGCTGCGCCGGGCCATGGAGCTGTACTTCACCAACCGTGTCCTCTCCGCCCGCGAGGCGCTGGAGTGGGGGCTCGTCACTCGCGTCCACCCCGACGTGGAGTTTCCCGCGGCGGTGACAGCCCTGGCCCGCGAGCTCGCCCAGGGGCCAACGCTGGCCTTCGGGCGCGCGAAGGCGCTCTTCCACCAGTCCACCTGGGAGAGCCTCGAGACCCAGATGGAGCTCGAGGCCCAGGCCATCGCGGCCAGCGGCCACACCGAGGACTTCCGCAACGGGGTCGTGGCCTTCGCCCGGAAGCAGCCGGTCAGCTTCAAGGGCCGGTAGTGGCGGGCGTTGCAGCTGGCGTCCTCCTGCTCCTCCTGCTGATCCTGGGGCCGAGCGGGGACGGCGCGGCCTGGCCATTTCCGCTGGGCGGGACCTCGGGGAACCGCCTCGCCGCGGGGAAGGGGAGCTTCCCGCGCTGGCAGGCCTTGGCGCTGCCCACCGAGTCGCCCCTCCGCTGGCTCGTGGTGCTGTCCCGGCGGCGGCTCGCCGCGGTGGATCGCGATGGGACGGTGTGGATGTTCGAGGTCGGTCGGGCCGGCATCACCGTGGCGGCCCGCTACGGGGAGGTCGCGAGCCCGGACGGGCCGCCGGCGGTGGTGGGGCTCGACCGTGCGAGGAGCGGGCTCACGCTGGTGGCTCCCGACGGGCGCCTCGTCGTGTGGAGCGACGGTGCGCTCCGGAGCTATGACGTCGGCACGCCCCTGTCCCGCCTGGCCGTGCCGACGCCGCTCGCGCTGGGCAACGGCGAGTGGGACGATCTCCTGGCGGTGGCCGCCGACGGCGCCGTCCTGCTGATCGGCAACCTGCCGGCGGGGCCGCGGGTGATCTCCCGTGTGGACGTTCACGCGCTTCCCGACGCCCGGATCGCGGTGGCGGATCTGGACGGCGACGGCACCCCCGAGGCCGTCGTGCTGTCGGACCCCACGGAGCGGTACGCCCATGGCGCTCTCGGGGACAGCGTCGAGGCCGCGAGCGTCACGGTGATCGGTCTGTCGCCCAGCGGCCTGTTCATCCGCGCGCGCCACGCGGTCCCGGCCCCGGCGGTGATCGAGGACCTGGCGCCAGTTATCGCGCGGGTGGGCGAGGGCGTGCGGCCGCTGATGATGGTCGTTCGGAGCTCGGCCCAGCGGGGCGCCGCGGTGGTGGCGTTCGGCTGGAAGGACGGCGGGCTCGAGCTGCTGGCCGAAGGCCCGGCGGCCGGGCGGGGCCTGCGCCGGACACACGTGCTGGGCGTCGCGAACTTCTCGGGGGAGGGGCCCCCGGAGATCGTCGCCGTGCACACGCCGCATCTCGGCGGGGTGCTCACCGCCTACCGGAGGCGGGGGAGCGCCCTGATCCCCGTCGCCCAGGCCTCGGGCTATGCCTCGCATCTCTTCGGCTCGCGCAACCAGGACCAGGCGCTCATTGCCGACTTCGATGGCAACGGCCGCCCCGAGGTGGTGCTGCCGCGACAGTCTCGCGAGGCCCTCGCCGGGCTCGAGCTCGAGGCCGGGCGCTTCGCCGAGCGCTGGAGCCTCAGGCTGGGAAGCCGGATCGAGTCGAACCTGGCGGCTGCCGATCTCTCGGGGGACGGGCTCGTGGATCTGGCCGTCGCCGACGGACGGGTGCTGCGTGTCTTCCTGAGCGTCAGGTAGTGGTACCCTGACCGGCGTGTTGCCTCCCCGCGCGCGCCTGTTCTATCGCCCCGGCTGAAGCAGCTGCGCCAGGACAAAGGAGCTCCTCTCGTCCTGGGGAGTCGAGGTCGACCCCGTCAACGTGGAAGGCAATCCCGCGGGCCAGGCCGAGCTGGAGCGCCTCGGCATCCGCCTCGTGCCGGCCGTCGCCGTCGGCGCGCGCGCCGTCCACGGCTGGAATCCCGAGGGCTATGCCGCCCTGCTGGGCGTGGAGTACCGCCCGGCGCCGAGGCTCGCCCCGGCTGCGCTGGCCGCGCGCCTCGATCGTATTCTCGCCACGGCGGAGCGCCTGGTGGCCTGCCTGCCGGAGCCGCTCATGGGGTGGAAGCCGCCCCAGCGGGACCGGAGCCTGCGAGACCTCGGCTACCATCTCTTCCGCGTGGGACTCGCCTTCGCCGACGCGATGCATTCGGGGGCCCTCCCCGAGGGGTGGCTCCAGGAGACAGCGCCCGCCGGCCTGAGTGACGGTCCCGCCCTGGCACGGTATGCAGCGCTGGTGCGCGAGCGGCTCACGGGATGGTTCGAGGGCGCCGGCGGCGGCGAGTACGAGCGCGTGATCTCCGTCTACTACGGGCCGCAGTCGGGCCACGATCTGCTCGAGCGGACCACCTGGCATGCCGCCCAGCACCTCCGCCAGCTCCACGCCCTCGCGATTGCGTGCGGCATCACACCCCCCGATCCTCTGCCCGTCGCCGACTTCGAGGGGCTGCCGCTGCCCGCGAGCCTCTGGTGAGGTGGCCGCCGGCGGCGGTGTCGGTCATGTTTACACCGCTGCACACCAGGCTCCGGGGCTCAGCCGGAAGTGCCGTTGCCACCGAGTGTTTTGCCCCAGGCCCACCAATTGCATCTCCGCCAGAGGTAGGGCGCGAATGGTGCCGGCCGCTATTGACAGTGCCGTGGGCCTGAGCCAGAATTCCCCCTGCGGCCGGCAGCGGGTGGCGCCGGGATTCAGTGGCAGGGCCGCGACGCGCCGAGTCGAGGAGGCGCGGGCGGAAGCGGCCACCGGACGATGGTGGATGGAGCTGTTCCGCGGGAACGGAGCAGCGCGGAGGACGGAGATGAGATGGCCAGGCACCCTCGCCCGCGCGCGGGCAGTGGTTCTCTCAGCGCTTCTGCTGGGGATCTGGGCGGGCGTCGGGGTCGCGGCGACCATCACTCCCGAGTCGGGAACGATGGAGGCCAGCATCATCTCGCCGATCTCGATTCCTGCGGTCGCCGCCTTCGACGTGCGGGGGACGATGTCGTTCATGGTGAGCGCGCCGGGATCGGTCGGATTCGCGCTGCTCACGGACATGTTCGATCTCGCGACCCCGGCCCCATTCCCCAACAGCGCCCTGCTGGGGCTCAACCTCGGGTTCGGCGAGCATGCCGTCGTCGTCTTCGACGCGAGCGAGCTCGAGGTCACCGACGGCTTCATGACCGTGCCGGCCACGGGCATCCCCGTCGGACCGGTCAGCGACCCTGCGCTGTCGGCCTTCCTGGGTCCGCTGGTATTCGGGTTCCGCTTCGATGGCGCGGGGTCGGCGTTCGATTTCGAGCATGACACCGCTTTCCTCAACTTCGACCTCGTCTCGGTGGGTCAGGTCCCGGCCCCCGGCAGTCTCGTCCTGCTCGTCCTGGGGGCGATGGCCACGGCTCGCGCGGCAGCCCGCGGCCGGCGCCGATAATCCTTCATCCCGCCCCCGCACCGCCGGCGTGGTGGAGACCGCGGCATTCGCGCCGGTTTCGGCCCGAGGTGGGCGGGCGGGAGCGCGGGGCCCGTGCGGGCCGGGTCGTGAGACGGGGTGACGCGTGCAGTCTATCGCCTGGCTTGCGGTGCGCTGCCTGGTCGGGTTCGATGCCCTGCTCCTGGCCTGGGTCGTCGCGTGGTTCTGGACGCCGCGCTTTCCCGGCCTGGCTGCCGAGTTCGTTTCTCTCCTGCTGATCGTACCGGCCTGGATCGGGCTCTACCGCTACTTCGGACTCTACGAGTCGCACCGCGTCGAGGGGGGCGGCGGAGCCGTGCGTGCGCTCGCGACGGCCCAGATCTCGGGGTTCCTGGGGTTCGCGGCGCTGTTCTGGGGCGCGGGTCGCCCCGAACGAGCCGGCGACCTCGCCTGGATCGCGGCGGCCTCGACCCTGGCCCTCGGCCTTCCGCGCCTGGCGCTGTACGCGACCATGCGCCATCTGCGGAGTCGCGGCTTCGACGCCCGGAACGTCCTCGTGATCGGGAGCTGGGAGGCCGCGACGGAGATGTCGCGCCGCTTCCGGCGCCGGCCCGACTGGGGCCTCCGGGTCGCATGCGTGGGGATCGGCCAGCCGGCCGGGCGGAAGTACTGCGCGTACTCATCCGGCGAGCCGCTCGAGTCGAGCCTCGAGGATCTGTTGCGCCACCATGTGATCGAGGACGTCTTGGTCGCCGTGCCGCCGGAGGAGCTCGGCGCCGAGGCGCCCACCCTCCGGCTCCTCGAGCGGTCCGGGATCGTGTGCCGGATCCTGTTACGACCGACGCCTGCGGCCGAGACTCCCGAGTCCCGGGTGGAGCCGTTCCATGGCGAGGTCAGCCTCGTGCTGGGGGCCCCCGAGCCGCGCCCCGGTGCTCTGCTGGCCAAGCGCGCCATGGATCTCGCGGTCGGGGGCACCATGCTGCTCGCCTGCGCTCCCGTCATGCTCGTCGCGGCGGCGCTGATCAAGCTCTCCTCGACGGGGCCCGTGATCTTCCGGCAGACCAGGGCCGGGCTCCACGGGCGCGCGTTCACCATGTACAAGTTCCGGACCATGGTGGCGGGGGCCGAGGCCCTGTTGCCCGCCTTCGCCTCCCGGAGCGTCACGGGCGGGCCGGTCTTCAAGGACCCCCGCGATGTCCGCATCACGCCCGTCGGGCGGCTCCTGCGGCGGTGCAGCCTCGACGAGCTGCCGCAGCTCATCAACGTCCTCAAGGGCGAGATGAGCCTGGTGGGGCCGCGGCCCCTGCCCGTCCGCGAGGCCGTGGCCGTCTCCGACGCCCATCGCCGGCGCTTCCGGATGAAGCCGGGTCTCACGTGCCTGTGGCAGGTGAATGGGCGGAGTGAGGTGAAGTACGCCGCCTGGATGAACTACGATCTGCAGTACGTGGACACCTGGTCGGTCTGGCTCGACGCCAAGCTGCTGCTGCGAACCATCCCCGCTGTGCTGTCCGGGCGCGGGGCCTGCTGAGCGGAAGTCCGCCCATGGAGAGGAACGGCACGACGGACCTGAACGTGGTGATTCTCTGCGGCGGCAAGGGGACCCGCTCGTACCCGTTCAGCGAGTACTTCCCGAAAGTGATGATGCCCATCGCCGGCACGCCCATCCTGGTCCACCTCATGCGCCTGTACGCCGACCAGGGCGTGACGCGCTTCGTGCTGGCGGCCGGCCACCGCCAGGAGATCCTCTTCGACTACTTCGCGGACCGCTTCCAGGACTGGGACGTCCACATCGTGGATACAGGCGCCGAGTCGGACACGGGTGAACGCCTTCGCCGCTGCGCGCCCCACGTGGGCGAGACATTCTTCGCGACATACGGTGACGGGCTCGGGGACGTGGATCTCGGCGCGCTCCTGGCCTTCCACAAGGCGACCGGCGGGCTCGCCACCGTGACCTCCGTGTCCCTGCGATCACAGTACGGTCTCGTGGTCTTCGATGGCAGCCAGCGCGTGCAGTCCTTCCGGGAGAAGCCCGTGGTTCCGGGCTTCTGGATCAACGCGGGCTTCTTCGTGCTGGACCGCCGCGTCTTCGAGCACTGGGAGGGGCAGAATCTCGAGCAAGAGGTCCTGCCCAGCCTGGCGGCGAAGGGCCTCCTCCACACCTACCTCCACACCGGCTTCTGGAAGTCCATGGACACGAGCAAGGACCAGCAGGAGATGGAGAGGCTCTACAACGGCGGCACGCCGCCCTGGGTGCTGGTGCCCGGGCGGCGGCGGCCCGGCGGGCTGCCGAGGGCATGAGGTCCCCGGAGCGCAGGAGGTTCTGGGACGGCCGACCGGTACTCGTCACCGGCGCAACGGGCTTCATGGGGGGCTGGCTCACGCGGAGCCTGGTCGAGCGTGATGCCGACGTGGTGGTCCTCGTGCGCGACCGGTCGCCGCTGAGTCTCCTGGCCCGGGAGGGGTGGTGTTCGCGGGTCACCGTCGTCAGCGGAGCCGTGGAGGATCGCGACCTCCTGCGGCGAACGATGGCCGAGTACGCGGTGGACACCGTCTTTCACCTCGCGGCGCAGCCGCTCGTGGGCGTCGCCAAGGCCGACCCGGTCGGGACGCTCGAGGTCAACGTCCGCGGGACGTGGAATGTGCTCGAGGCGGCGCGGCTGGCCCCGGCGAGACAGATCGTGGTCGCCTCGTCCGACAAGGCCTACGGGGAGAGCGCGACCCTCCCGTACCGCGAGACGCACCCGCTCCAGGGGCAGTACCCCTATGACGTCTCCAAGAGTTGCGCGGACCTGATCTGCGCGATGTACGCAAGGACCTACGGGCAGGCCGTCGCCGTGACCCGCTGCGCGAACGTCTTCGGCGGCGGAGACTTCAACCTGAGCCGCACCATCCCGGGGGTGATCCGGTCCGCGCACCGGGGCGAGCGCTTCGTGGTTCGCAGCGACGGCCAGTTCGTCCGCGACCTCCTCTACGCCGGGGACGCGGCGGCCGCGTACCTCCTCCTGGCCGAGCGCCTGACGGAAGATCCCGGCCTCAGGGGCGAGGCGTTCAACTTCGGTCTCGGGATCCGCCTGACCGTGCTGGAGCTGGTGCGCAAGGTGCTCACGCTCATGGACCGGTCCGATCTCGAGCCCGTGATCCTGAACCAGGCCAGCGCCGAGATCCGCGAGCAGTACCTCGACTGCGACAAGGCGCATCGGGTGCTGGGATGGGCGCCGGCCTGGAGCCTCGACGAGGCCCTCCGCGAGACCATCGCGTGGTACGTGGCGTTCTACCAGGACCCGCTCGGAGGGGGGCGTGGCGCCGCGTGAAGGTGGCCCTGTACTATCCGTGGATCTACCTCACGAGCGGGGCCGAGCGACTCATCCTCGAACTCACCGCCCGAAGCCGCCACGAATGGACGCTCTTCACCAGCCACTACGATCCTGAGCACACCTTCCCGGGCTTCCGGGAGCGTCGGATCGTGGAGCTGCCGCGGGTCAGTGTCGGCCGCCGGCTGGGCGCCGTGCTCCTGGCCGGCTGGCGGATCCTGACCCAGCGCCTCCCGACGGACACCTACGACGCGCTCCTTGTCGTCTGCGAGGGGCTGGGAGATCTCGCGGTCTTCCGCAACGGCGGTCGGCCGGTGCTCTGCTGTTGCCTCACCCCGCTCCGGATGGCCTTCGATCCCGGCTACCAGGCCCGCGTGCTCGAGCGGAGCGGGCTGGCGGGGCGCCTCGCTCTCCGGGTGGCCGCGGTGTTCTTCCGCTGGATCGACCGGCGGGCGTGGCGGCGCTACCGGCACGTATTCTTCATCAGCCGGGAAGCCGAGCGGCGCGCGGTGGGGGGCGGGTTGCGGCCATCGGGAGGGACCGAGATCCTGCATCCCGGGGCGGGCATCGCGGCGGCGCGGCCGGGCGAGGCCTTCGAGCCGTTCTTTCTCGTGGCCGGGCGGATCATGTGGACGAAGAACGTCGAGCTCGGGATCCGCGCATTCCAGCGCTTCCGGGCGCTCCGGCCGGCGCTCGACCGGTTCCGCCTGGTCATCGCGGGGATCGTGGACGACAAGAGCCGGCCGTACCTGACCCGGCTGCGCGCCCTGGCCGAAGACGACCCGCGGATCGAGTTCCGGCTCTTCCCGACCGACGCGGCCCTCGCCGAGCTCTACGCGACCTGCTACGGCGTCCTCTTCACCCCGTTCAACGAGGACTGGGGCATGGTGCCGCTCGAGGCCATGGCCTTCGGCAAGCCGGTGGTCGCCGTCAACTGCGGCGGCCCCCTCGAGAGCATCCAGGACGGGATCCAGGGGTTCCTCGCTCCCGCGGAGCCCGAGGCGTTCGC
Source organism: Candidatus Rokuibacteriota bacterium (assembly GCA_016188005.1). Taxonomy (NCBI): domain Bacteria; phylum Candidatus Rokuibacteriota; species Candidatus Rokuibacteriota bacterium. The sequence goes on from JACPIQ010000087.1 coordinate 12,331, forward strand.
CGAGCGCATGGCGCGGCTGGCCGACGATCCCGCCGAAGCGGCGCGGATGGGGCGGGCCGGGGTGGAGCGCGCGCGCGCCTTCTCCTGGGAGATCTTCGCCGCCCGCATCGACCACGTGGTCGAGACCGTGGCAGCAGCCCCGGCGCCCGCCGCGCGCGGCCGCGACGAGGACTCCCCGGTGGGGGGGCCGGGACGCGCCCCGGCGGCTCCCCGATGATCCGGTCCGGCGGAGCGCGCGCCGCCGGCGTCGGCGCCCCGAGAGATCGTGTCTCGCGGCGACCCCGTCGCGAGCGCCAGAAATTCGATGTGGACCCAGCCGGCCGTTTAAGAGTAGCGTGCAATGGCCCGGTCGCCGGCGTTCCGCCAGCCCGGGTCGGCGTCGACAGCGGGCCCGGGGCCATCTCTCAGCCCGGGCGCACCCCCCCTTCGGGGAGCAGGACTACGGGATGGTCGGACAGACGGTGATGCGCCGGTACCCGCGGCCTCCTCGGGCGCGGGGCGGCGCCCGGCACCAGGGAGGTCCCGCGAGATGAGCCGCGCGCGGCCCGCCTGGCCGCTGCTGGCCAGCGCCCTCCTCCTGGTGGCCGGCGCCGTGCTGGGGGCGCTCGCGTGGGCCGCGGCGGCCCCTGCCCAGGAGCCCCGCCGGCCCGAGGTGCCCGAGGCGATGATCGAGCGGCTCCGCGCCATGCCGAAGGCCGCCAGCGGGGCCACCTACGTGCTCCAGCCCCATGACGAGATCGAGATCCGGGTCTTCAACCTGCCGGAGCTGACCCAGACCGTGATGATCCGGCCCGACGGGAGGATCTCGCTCTTCTTCCTCGACGACGTGCAAGCCGCGGGGCTCGGCGTGACACAGCTCAGGGCGCGGCTCGCCGAGGCGTATGGCAAGCACTTCCGCAACCCGGAGGTCAACGTCATCGTCAAGGGCTTCGCCGGGCAGACGGTCTACGTCGGAGGCGAAGTGCAACAGCCGGGACTCATCGCCCTCGTGGGGAGCCTCACCGCCGCCGGGGCCGTCATCAAGGCGGGGGGGTTCAAGGAGATCGCCAAGACGACTGCCGTCGTCGTCCTCCGCGACTCCGGCACGTCGCAGCCGACCATGCTGGACGTGGACCTGGAAGGTGTCCTCCGACGGGGGCAGCCGGACGTGCTGCTGCAGCCCGGAGATGTCGTCTTCGTGCCCCGCGCGACGCTCCACGTCTACGTCGGCGGCGAGGTGACCCAGCCGGGCCTGGTCACCCTGCAGGGACGGCTGTCCCTCGCCGCGGCGGTCATCAAGGCCGGCGGGATGAAGCCCACGGCCGCCCTCAAGACCGTCGTCCTGATGCGTGACGCGGGGGGGGGGAAGCCGAGCGTCCAGACGGTGGACCTCGCCGCCATCCTGGCCGACGGCCTGGCCGACGTTCCTCTCGAGCCCTTCGACGTGGTGTACGTACCGCAGTCCACCATCGCCAAGGTCAACCAGTTCTTCGACCAGTACGTCCGACAGCTGCTGCCCATCTCGCTCAACGCCGGCTTCAGCTACGTGATGGGGTCGGGGCTCGCGCCCTAGCGCCATGGAGCGCCTCGTGCCCCGGGTGTCGGTGCGGGACCTCGTCTTCATCCTGTTCAAGCGGAAGTGGAGCATCCTGAGCATCCTGCTCGCCACCCTGGTGGGGGCCACCGTGTGGATCGGCATCATCCGGGACGACCTCTACCAGGTCTCCGCCAAGGTGCTGGTGAAGCTCGGGCAGGAGCAGGCGACACCCCCGACGGTTCTCGGCGGGCCGCCGACGGTGATCGCCTACCGGCGCGCCGACGTGAACTCGGAGGTCGATATCATTCAAAGCACCGAGGTGCTCGGGCAGGTGGTCGACCTGCTCGGCCTCGACAAGCCCGCGCCGCCCGGCCCTGCCCCCGCGGAGCTCATCCCGAGGATCCGCCAGAGGCTCGGGGCCCGGGCGCAGGGAAGCAAGGCGTGGTTCAACGAGGCGCTGATCAACCTCGGGTTCCGGGTGCGCCTCGCGCCGCGCGAGGCGGCCATCGCGCTCCTCCAGGACGGGCTCAGCGTGAGGGCCCCGCGGGAGTCCAACATCGTCGTGGTGGAGCTGCTCGTCGGGACCCGGGAGGGCGCCAGCGTCATCCTCAACACGCTGCTCGACGTCTACCAGCGCTTTCGCGTGAAGCTCCACCAGGATCCCGGGGCCGTCCCCTTCTTCGAGGCCGAGGCGAGCGACGCCGGTGAGCGGCTCCGCGAGGCGGAGGCCGAGCTCCAGCGCTTCGAGGCCGGCGGTGGTATCACCGCGCTCCAGAAGCAGAAGGAGGTGCTCCTGGGCCAGATCGCCGAGGCCCAGTCGCTCGTCAATCAGGCCAAGCTGGACCTCGACGAGGCCACCGCGAAGGTCCAGCGCTTCGAGCCGGAGGTCAAGAAGGGCGAGCCCAACTTCGCGGCGCTGGGCGCGTTCAAGCGGGATGCCTTCCCCCACACCCTGCTGCTGCAGCTGGCCGATCTCCAGAAGGAGCGCGAGCGGCTGCGCATGACGGACCTCGACGGCGGGTTGCGGATCCAGAACAATCGCAGCCAGTTCGAGCTGCTCCTCGGGATGCTCATGTCGAACCTCCGGTCCGTCCGCGCCGAGGCCCAGGCGGAGTACTGGGCCCGCATCGCCACCGCCGACGCCCTCCAGGCGCGGGTCCGCGCGCTCCATGGGCGCGAGGCCCAGTGGACCGCGCTCAAGCGGAAGATCAAGGTCCTGGAGGAGGCCTACATCTTCTACCGGAAGAAGCTCGAGGAATCGTCGGCCGACGCGACGCTGCGCGGCCGAAACATCGGGAACGTGGTCGTCGCGGAGCGGGCGATGGATCCCTTCCAGGCGGTGGGTGCTCGCAAGTCCACGCTGCTCAGCCTCGCGGCCGTGATGGCCGTGCTGGCGGCGCTGGCCTGGGTCGCGGTGGCGGAGGCGTTCGACTACGGCGCCTACACGGCCACGGCCCTCGAGGAGTTCATGGGCGCCCCGGTGATCGCGGTGGTTCCCGCGGCGGGAGGCCGCTTCATCGCCGCCGCCATTGGCGCTGTCGGGATCGGGAGCGGTCGGGGTGACGGGCGAGCTACTGCAGGAGATTGAGGAGAACCTGCGCAAGGCCGCGTGGCTCGTGGCGAGCGCCGCCCGCGACGGGCGGTACAACGGCGTGCTCTTCTCGAGCGCGCGCCGCCACGAGGGCGCGACCACGACGGCGCTCGGCGTGGCGCACCAGCTCACGGCGCACTACGGCATGCGGCCGCTGCTCGTCGAGCTTGACCGGCTGAGACCGCGGCTGGCGCGAAGACTCGGACTCGACCTGCCGGTGGACCGGGGGCCCCGGGGGGCCGGGCCGGCTGGCCTCCCTCGCCTCCAGGAGACGGCCTCCGGCGTCTCCGTGCTCCTGGCCGGCACGGGTCCCGGGGCCGATCGGGAGGCAGCCGCGACGCTGCGGAGCGCGCTCGCGGAGGTGGGCTCGGCCTTCGACGTCATTCTCGTCGACACCCCGCCGGTCCTCGAGCGGGCCTGCGCCGTCGAGGCCGGGGCAGTGATCCCGCGCATGATCCTCGTCGTGGAGGCCGGGCGCACGCCCTACGGGATGCTCGCCCGCGTCAGGTCGCAGCTCTCCACCGCCAGCATCGCCATCGTGGGCACGGTCCTCAACAAGCACAAGCGCTACACCCCGCGTTGGATCTACCAATGGGTGACGACCTAGCGCCCGAGGGGAGCCGTCCTGGATCAGCCCCCCCGGTCGCCGTGTCGGTCATCGTGCCGACCCGGAACCGCCGCCGCCTGCTCCAGGACGCGATCGACGCCCTGTGGGCACAGACCCTCCCGCCCGACCGATTCGAGATCATCGTCGTGGACAACTGCTCGACGGACGGCACCCCCGCGCTCATGGCGGAGCTCGCCGTGCGCTCGCCGTGTCGGCTCCTGTACCACGTCATGCCCGACAACCGCGGCCCCGCGCGCTCGCGCAACACGGGCGCCCGGCTGGCGCGCGGCGAGATCCTCGCGTTCACCGACGACGACTGCCGGCCGGCGCCGGAGTGGCTCGCCCGCGGCCTCGCGGGCTTCCGGGACGGGGTCGGGCTCGTGACGGGCCGCGTGCTCTACAAGCCCGAGCAGGCGGCGCAGGCCGGGTTCTTCTCGCGCGAGTCCGGCCAGGTGCTCGAGGAGCACCCGACTTACGGCTGCTCGAACAGCCTCTACCGGCGTGAGGTGTTCGCCCAGCTCGGGGGCATCGACGAGACGCTGGGCTGGCCGGACCTCCTGGACCGCGTCGTGGAATGCGGCGATTCGGACCTGGCCTGGCGCGCCAAGGAGCGTGGCTGGGCCACGGCCTTCGTCCCGGACGCGCTCGTCTACCACGAGCTCCAGCAGCTGGCCCCCCTGCGCTGGGCGCTGGAGCCCTTGCGGCTGTTCGTGCTCCCCGCTCTCGTCCGGCGCCATCCCCAGCTCCGGGCGTGCCTGCTCCACGCGCGCGTGTTCTTCCTCCGGGAGAACGGATGGTTCTACCTGGCGCTGCTCGGGAGCGCACTGGCGCCCCTCTGGCATCCGGCGGCGCTGGCCCTCACCGCGCCCTACCTGGCGTGGTGTTCGCGCTTCCTGAGACGGTCGCTCGCGCACCCCGCCGGGTGGCCGAAGGTCCCGTTCCAGGTGGCCCTGCTCGCGGTCCGCCAGGCGGTCCTCTGTGCGGCGCTGGTCTACGGCAGCGTCCGCTTCCGGACGCTGGTGCTCTGAGCCCCGGCGTGACGGCCCGGACGGTGCGCGGGCGGGAGGCGTGGCTGGACCGGCGGCGCCACGGGCGCGCCGATCCCCTGCTGGTCGTGGACCGGGTGTCGAAATGCTACGGGGGCCCGTGGTTGTTCGCCCGGCGCCGCGGTGGCCGGGGGACTGGTGTCGAGGCCCTCCGCGACGTCTCCTTCTCGGTACGACCGGGGGAGATGATCGGGCTCCTCGGGCCCAACGGCGCGGGGAAGACGACGCTGCTGAAGATCATCGCCACCTTGATCCACCCGAGCAGCGGACGTGTCCTGCTCGACGGCGGGGACGTCGTGGCGGAGCCCCGGCGAGCGCGGGGGCTCCTGGGGCTCGTGACATGCGACGAGCGGAGCTTCTACGCGCGGCTCACGGGCCGGCAGAACCTGGCCTTCTTCGGGGCGCTCTACGGGCTCACGGGGGCGCAGCTGGAGGCGCGGGCCGCCGAGCTCCTCGATGCCCTCGGCCTCGTGGCGGCGGCCGACGCGCCGTACCAGAGCTACTCCTCGGGCATGAAGCAGAAGCTCGCCATCGCCCGCGGGCTGCTCCGGGACGCCCCCGCGGTGTGCTACGACGAGCCGACCCGGAGCCTGGACCCGGTGAGCGCGCAGGCCATCCGCCGCTGGATCCAGGCGCGGCGCGCCGCGGCGCCCTGGCAGACCCACGTGATCGCCACGAACCAGCTCTCCGAGGCCGAGCAGATGTGTGATCGCGTGCTCATCCTGAGCCGCGGGCGGCTCCTGGCCCAGGGGACGGTCCCGGAGATCCGGGAGCGCTACCAGGCGCGGAACGACCACGAGGTCCACCACGTCACCTATCGGGGTCCACGGCTCGACGGACAGCTCCACCCGGCGCCCGCGGCCGGCCTCATCGAGGCGCGGGACGACGGCGAGACCGATCTCGGCCGCGTCCTTCGCGTGCGCACGGTCCGGGGCAGCGCCGGCCTCTCGCGCGCCCTCGAGGCGGTCCTCCGGGCCGGCGGCGAGATCGTCCGGTGCGAGGCCGACACCGTCCCGTTCGACGAGGTGTTCTGCTCCCTGGTGCTCGCCGACGAGGGGACGCCGTGAGGCTCGCGTGGGCCTTCCTCAAGCGCGACGCCCTGATCGCGCTCAGCTACCGGGCCTCGTTCGCGGCGGGGCTCACCGGCAACCTCATGCTGCTCGTCGTCTTCTACTTCGTGGGCAAGCTCATCGACCCCTCGGTGAGCCCGGCCCTGGCGCCCTATGGCGGCAATTACCTGGCGTTCATGCTGATCGGTCTGGCGCTCACCGACTGCGTGGGGGTGAGCCTCACGACCTTCGCCGGCCAGATCCGCGAGGGCCAGCTCACCGGGACGCTCGAGGCGACCCTGATGTCTCCGGCCCGGCTCCCGGTCATCCTCGCGTACTCGTCACTGTGGAGCTATTGCTTCAGCGCGTTCCGCTTCGTGCTCTACGTCGTGGTGGGCGGCGTGCTCTACGGCGTGAGCCTGCGGAGCGCCAACCTCCGCTCCGCTCTCGCCATCTTCGTGCTGACCGTCCTCTGCTTCGCCGGGGTCGGTGTCCTCTGGGCCAGCGTCGTCATGCTGCTCAAGCGCGGCGAGGCCCTCCTGGCCACCGCGGGCCTGATCGTGATCCTCCTGAGCGGGGTGGTCTTTCCGACCTCGCTCCTGCCCGCGTGGCTGCAGCGCGTGGCCGCGGCCGTGCCCCTGACCCACGCGCTGGATGGGATGCGCCTGGCCCTGCTGCACGGCGACGGGTTCCGCGAGCTGGCGGGGACGCTGCTCGCGCTGGCGGCCTTCGCCGCGGGGCTCCTCGCGCTCGGATTCGGCGCCTTCGGCGCCGCGGTGCGGATCGCCAAGCGGCATGGGTCGCTGGTCGAGTACTGAGGCCGGCCGCCCGGGGGGGCCGGGCCCCGACGCCGGCGGGCGCGACCGGGCCCGACACGGCTCCCTCGCCACGCTTGCGCTCGCCGCCGTGGTCGGCCTCGCCGCCTGCGGGGTCGCCCTGTTCCTCGCCCAGTTGCCCCTCAGGCGGGCGGTCGCCGCCATCGCCGTCATGGCCATCTGCATCTTCGCGGCGGTCTCGCGCCGCCCCCGGCAGGCGCTGCTCTTCTGCTGGGTCGTCTCGCTGACCTACAACCGCAACTACTTCTTCGAGTCGGTCGAGGTGCTGCGCGAGTCCGGCTCCTACGGGCCCTACTGGAACCCCTCGGACATCTTCCTGGCGGCCCTGCTGGCGCTCTGGGCGTACGAGCGCATCGCCCGCAAGCGCGCCGCGCTGCCGCTGGGTCCCGCCGTGTGGCCGTGGCTGGCGCCGTTCGTGGCCGCGTGCCTCCTGTCGGTGCTCGGCGCGCGGCGGATGGACTGGGGCGCCTTCGAGATGCTGCGGGTCGCGCGGATCGTCTTGATCCTCTGGTACGTCCGGTTCAACGTGCGCGCGGCCGAGTGGTGGGCCTGCGTCGCCGGATTCGCGGCGGCCGTGCTCATCCAGGCCACCATGGGCATCACCTACGTCGCGACCGGAACCCGCCCGGGGCTCGCCGCCCTCCTCGGCGTCGAGGACGGGGCGGAGCTTCGCGCCCTCCTGGAGGGGGTGACTCCCGAGGGGTACCGGCGAGCGGAGGGGACATTCGGCCATCCGAACACCATGGCGCTCTACCTGCTGCTCGTGGGGCCCCTCTTCCTCGCCCTGGGAGCGGCCCCCCTCGGGCGGCGGGCGCGCGCCGCCTGCGCGGTCACCGGGCTGGTCGCCCTCGTGGGCATCGCCGTCACCCTCTCGCGCACCTCCTGGACCCTGGTGCTGGTCCAGGCGGTGGTCCTCGCGATCGGCCTGGCCGCGCTTCGGGTGGTCCGGGTCGAGCGCGCGCTCGGGGTCCTCTGCGTCGGCCTCTTCCTCGGCACGCTGGTGCTGCTCCCCCTGGCGAGGCCCATCGAGACCCGGCTCACGGAAGACCTCAGGGAGATGCTCGAGTTCCGCGCCAAGCACGACCGGATCGCGCTGGAGATCTGGCAGTCGGCCCCCCTGATGGGCGTGGGCCTGAACAACTACTCCGATGTGCTGGCTCGACGGGGCGAGCCCGAGGTCGACGTGTTTCTCCTGATCGGCGAGCACGTGCGGACCGTCCTGGATCTCCGGGTGACGGCGTGGGTGCACAACATCTATCTCCTCCTGCTCGCCGAGACCGGCGCCGTGGGCCTGCTGGCGTTCCTGCTGTTCCTCGTGGGTGTCACCGTGATGGGCGTGCGGGCCCTTCGAGCGCCGGGGCCCGTGTGGGCGGCGGCGGGGCTGGGGCTGTTCGTGGGGACTCTCGCCGTCCACGTCCACGGCCTCCAGGAGGCGGCGCTCTGGATCGATCCGGACACGTACTCCTTCGCCCTCGTGGTCGGCCTGCTGAACGCCATCCCGTCCCTGGCGCAACAGGATGCCGGCGCGCCCGATGGGCGCCAGGGGGTTCCGTGGCCGCGGGGTGGCGGCGAAGCGGGGGACCGCTTGCTATGATCGGGTGATGTCGCAGCCTCCGCCCGGCAGCGCCATGCGGGGTCCCGGACGCGGCAAGGCCGTGCTGGTGGGGCTCGTCGTCCTCGCCATCGGGCTGGGACTCCACGGGGGCCTCGCGCCCCAGGCGAGGAGCGGCAACGCCGTGGCCAACCCGGGCTTCGAGGACAACGAAGGCGCCCTTCCGAAGGGCTGGGTGCTCGAGGAGCGGGTGAAGCGGAAGGGAGAGGTCCGGGTGGTCCGGGACCGGGCGCACGGAGGCCAGTGGGCGCTCGAGCTGCGTCCGAACCGGAGCAACACGCCGGACATCCTGGCGCTGAACCTGGGCCAGGGGTTTCCCGCCGACGCGTTCCGCGGCCAGCGGCTGCGCGTGGCGGGATGGCTCGGCGCCGACGGAGGTGCCACGGCGGTCCTCGCCGCATACGTCGTGAACCGGAGCGGCCAGCCCCTGGCGAGCGTGCGTCTGGCGCAGGCGGCGGGAGGGACGCGGCTCGTCCACAAGGAAGGCAGGCTCGACGTTCCCACCGACTCCTCGGCCCTCGTGGTCGTCCTGCACTGCCAGGTCGAGGGGACGAGCGGGGCTGCGTTCTTCGACGACGTCGTCCTCGAGGCGGACGATCGGGCGACGGGCCCGGGACGCGCGCCCGCCGGCCCCCTCGCGGCCGAGGTGAGCGTCGATGCGGCAACGGCCTTGCGGGAGATCCCCCGCGCCCTCTACGGCCACAACCTCGAGTGGATCCACGGCGGCAACATGATCGTCGATTTCCGGGACCACAACGCCGTGAGCCAGGAGCTGGTGCGGCTGACCCGGGAGCTCGGCCCGCCGCTGCTGCGGTTTCCGGGCGGCTCCTTCGCCGACCACTATCACTGGCGCGACGGCGTCGGGCCCCAGGCCTCGCGGCGGGAGACCCTGCACCAGCCGGGGGGTGCCCGGTCGCGCCACACCTTCGGCACGGACGAGGCCCTGACCTTCGCCGAGGCGACAGGCGCCCGGCTCCTGATCACCGTCAACGCCAACACGGGCACGCCGCAGGAGGCGGCGGACTGGGTGAGGTATGTGAACCGGCAGGGACCGTCACGCCAGGTGGTCCACTGGGAGATCGGCAACGAGTTCTACATCAAGAGCGACGACCCGGCGAATGCGGCCATCCCGCCCCGCGAGTACACGGACCGCTTCCTGGCCTTCGCCCGGGCCATGAGGCAGGCCGACCCCGCGATCAGGCTTCTCGCCATCGGCGGCGAGAACTTCGGTCGCCAGAGGAGCAACTTCTTCCCGGGCTGGAACCGGGAGGTCCTCATCCGCGCGGGCGCCGAGATGGACTACCTGGCGGTGCACAACGGCTACTTCCCCGCAATGTTCGACGATCGAGGGGAGGACGCGCGCACCGTCTACGCGGCCATGCTGGCGGCCCCGCTGCTCATCAGGCGGAACCTCGAGACCCTGTCCAGGCAGATCGAGACCTACGCGCCCGCCCGGATGGCCGGCATCAAGCTCGCGGTGACCGAGTGGGGGCCGTTCTTCCACTTCGACATCAAGAGCCGGTGGGTGGACCACGTGAAGACCCTGGGCTCGGGCCTCTTCGTCGCCAGCACGCTGAAGGCGTTCATCGAGTCCCCGAGGATGGAGATCGCCAACGCCTTCAAGCTCAACGAGCCGGGCTACATGGGCTGGATCCAGCCGCGCAGGGCCGCGCACCTCACGCTGCCCCCTGCCGACGGGCAGTACCTGCCGACGGCGCCCTACTACGCCATGCAGATGTACACGCGCCACTTCGGGTCGGTGCTGGTGCCGACGTCGGTCTCCTCCCCGACCTATGACAGCCAGGCGGTGGGCTGGATGGAGGCTGTGCGAGCGGTCCCCTACCTCGAGGTGGTGTCGAGCCGCGGCGCCGACGGGCGAACGCTCTTCCTCATGGCCATCAACAAGCACCTCGACAGCCCCGTCAGGGCCCGCATCCGGCTCGGGGGCTTCAGACCGGAGGGGCGCGCGACGGCGCGGACGCTCGCCGGGACCGGGATCGACGCCAACACGGGCACCCAGCCTCCGCGGGGGCCGGCGTGGGGGCGACAGGTCGAAGCCCAGCCCGACCCGCGCTTCTACCAGGGCAAGCCGGGCGAGGTCGGCATCACCGCGCGGATGCTCGCCCGGGTCGGGCCGGAGTTCGAGTACACCTTTCCCGCCCGCTCGGTGACCTCCATCGAGATCCCCGGCGCGCTCGCTTCCGGCGGGTCGGGGAGCTCGGGGCGAACACCCCCCTGACCGGAGTCGCGGGATGCGGATCGCGATCACCAACCCGACCACGTGGCCGTATGTGCGCCGCGGCGGCGAGCGCTTCATCAACGAGCTGGCGCGTTTCCTCGGCGAGCGGGGCCATGCCGTGACGATCATCTCGGGCAGGCCGGGCCGGGGCGAGGTCCGCGAGAGCGACGGCTACAGGACGGTCTGCCACCGGCGCCTGTGGCACCCGTCGCTGGCCCGGATGGGTGTCCTGGAGTTCCACGCCTTCTTCCTGCCCTGCCTGCTGAGTCTGCTCCGCGGGCGCTACGACGTCGTCCTTTGCTGCACCTTTCTCGACACCTGGGCGGCGATTCTGGCGAGGAAGCTGACGGGCACGCCCTGCATCTTCTGGGTGAACAGCCTGGCGCCCCCCGTGCGATACGTCCGCTCGCTCACCCTCGGCGGCGCGGTGCTCCGGCGGGCCGTTCGCGACGCCGACGAGGTGATTGCCCTGAGCGACTACATGCAGGCCGGGTTGACCCTCCGCTTCGGCCGCGCCGGCATCCGCCTGCCCGTGCCCGTGGACACGGCCCGCTTCGCCCTCAACCGCAGCCGGGACCACGCGCGACCCGTGATCCTGTGCGCCGCGGCCCTGGACGACCGGCGCAAGGGCGGGCGGCTCCTCGTGGGGGCCTTCGACCGCCTCAAGGCGGTCCGGCCCGAGGCGGTGCTGCACGTCTCCAGCGCGGTGAGCGATCGGACCCGGACGCAACTGACCGCGCTCGTGTCGCCGCGGTGGAGGGGGGACCTGCATTTCCTCGGCGCCGGGGAGATCGAAGGGCTCCCGGGGCTCTTCGGGAGCGCGGCCATCTCGGTGCTGCCCGCGCTCTGGGAGGCCTTCGGCATGGTGATCCTCGAGTCCATGGCCACGGGCACGCCGGTCGTCGGGGCCCGCCACGGCGCCATCCCCGAGCTCATCAGCGACGACGGCGTCGGGCGGCTCTTCGATCCGGGCGTGGACGGGCCCGAGCCGACCAACGAGGCCGGCCTCACCCGGTCCATGCTCGGGGCGCTCGACCTGAGCCGCGATCCCGGAACGGCGCTCCGGTGCCGCGCACATGCCGAGCGCTTCGGCTGGGCCGCCGTCGGTCCCGCGTTCGAGGCGCTGCTCACCCGCCTGGCCCGGGGCGCAGGGCCCGCCCCCGCGGCCACGGGTCCGGAGCGGGGCGCGCGAGGCCGCAGGGCATGAGGATCGTGCTCACCCACGTCCACTGCTGGCCATACGTCCGCCGGGGCAGCGAGCGGCACATGGACGGGCTGGCGCGCTACCTCCACCGGCGGGGCTGGGACGTGACCACGGTGTCGACCAGGCCCGGGCGGGGTCTGGTCGAGACCACCGACGCGGGCCGGCGCATCCTCCACCGGCGGTGGTGGCACCCGCTGATGGGGCGACTCAGGCTGGAGCCCTCGCACCTGTTCCTCCTGAGCGCCGCGCGGAGCATCATGGCGCTCAGGCCCGACGTCGTGCACAGCTGGTCCTTCACCGACTCGCTGGCGGCGAGCTTGACGCGCTCCCTGGGGCGTCACCGGACCGCGCTCCAGCTGAACGGGGCGCCGATCCCGGGCGCATACCACCGCCGCTTCCCGCCTGACCGCATGATCATCCGTGAGGCGATCCGGCGCGCGGACCACGTCGCCGCGTGCAGCGACTTCGTCAGCGCCCTGATCCGCCAGCACTACGGGATCAGCCCGCCGGTGATGACCCCGCCGGTGGATCTCGAGTTCTTCCCCCTGGGCGGGGGACCCGCCGACCGCCGGCCGGTCATCCTCGGCGTGGCCGACTTCGACGTCCGCCGCAAGGGCCTCCGCGCCCTGGTCCGCGCCTTCGCGCGGGTCAAGTCGAAGGTGCCGGCGGCGCGCCTCGTGCTCTCCGGGCGCCTGTCGCCGGACGTGCGGGCCGAGACCACCGGCGGCCTGTCGGCGGACGTGGCCCGGGACATCGAGGTCCGCGGGCTCGGGCGGCCGGAAGATCTTCCCGCGCTCTACGGGCAGGGGAGCGTGATGGTGCTGCCGTCCATGTGGGAGCCGTCGGGCAGCGCCATGTTCGAGGCGTGGGCGGCGGGGACCCCCGTCGTGGCGACAGATCACGGCGGCCTGCCAGAGTTCATGGGCGAGGACGTTGGCGTGCTCTTCGACCCCGGAACGGACGGGGAGGAGACGAAGAACGACGAGGGGCTCGCGGCGGCCATCCTCGAGGGCCTGGCGCTGTCAGAGCGCCCAGGAACCCGCGAGCGGTGCCGCGCGCATGCGGCGAGGTTCTCGTGGGAGGTGCTCGGGCCCAGGGTCGAGGATCTCTACCGGTCGCTGTGTCCCGACTGGCCCGCGCCGGCCATGACGGAGGGGCGCCCGTGACAGCCTCGCCGCGAGTGCTGGTCACCGGGTCCTCGGGCTTCATCGGCTCGCACCTCTGCGCGGCCCTCGAGGCGCGGGCGGGCGGCGGCGCCCTCGCCGGGCTCGACCTGCTCCCGGCCAGCGAGCCGGCGGCATTCCAGGCGCTCGTCGCCGACATCCGCGACCCGGCAAGTCTCCGGTTCCTCGGCGGCGAGCGCGTGGCCACCGTGATCCACCTGGCTGCTCTCGCCGAGGTCGTGATTCCCTTCTCGGAGCTGGCGGACCTGGTCGCGACCAACGTGCAGGGCACCCTCACGGTGCTCTCGGCCGCGCGCCCCGCGCGTCTCGTGTTCGCCTCCTCGAGCGCCGTCTACGGCCATGGCGGGAGGACGCCGGCGCGCCCCGACTGGCGGAAGGTCAACCCCGTGGGGAGCTATGGGATGTCCAAGGCCATGGCCGAGATGGCCTGCGCCGAGTGGGCGCGGGCGACGGGCGGGGCAGCCGTGTCCCTGCGACTGGGCAATATCACGGGGGCGGGCTGCCGGGGGCTGATCCCGTACCTGGTGGGCCATGCCGTGAAGCATCCCGACGGCGCCCTTCCCGCGCAGGCCCGTGGCCGGGGCCGGCTCGTGCGGGACTACGTGCCCGTGCGCTACGCTGTCGACGTGATCCTCGCCGCGGCCGAGCACCCCTGGGCGCCCGGAGGTATCGTCGCGCTCAACGTCGGCACGGGGCGGGGGCTGACCAATGGCGAGGTGGGCGCGATGGTCCAGGGCATCCTCCGACGCCGCGGCTACGCCCTGAAGATCGACTGGGACAACCCCGTGCTGCCCGGCGAGGCCAGGGCCGTGGTGCTGGACATGGAGGACACGGTCAGCCGGCTGGGGCTCGCGGTGCCTGGCCACGGCGAGGTGGTTTCGGCCATCGGCGACGCGGTCCGCCACTGTCTGGGTGGTTCCCGTTGACCCACACGGCACGACCGCGCGTGTCAGTGGTGGTCCCCACCTACGGGCGGCCCGAGCTCGCCCGCAAGGCGATCCTCTCCGTGCTCGGCCAGGATCTGCCCAAGGAGGAGTACGAGCTCGTCGTCGTGGACAGCTCGCCGGACGACCGCATCCGGGGGCTCGTCGACGCGCTGCAGCCGCAGGCGCTCTGCGCGCTCCGCTGCTACGCGAAGCCCCCGGAGGGGCCTGGCCCCTCGCGCAACCTGGGGGCGCGCCAGGCGCGCGCGGACATCATCGCGTTCATGGACAGCGACTGCCAGGCACATCCGGGATGGCTCCGCGCGAGCCTGGCGGCCTTCGGCCCGGAGGTCGGGATCGTCCAGGGCAAGACGCTGCCGGATCCGGCCGGCCGCCTCGGTGTCTTCACCTGGTACCCGATGAACGAGGAGGAATACTTCGTCTACGAGTGCACGAACATGCTGTACCGCCGGGCGGCCTTCGAGCAGGCCGGGGGGTTTGCCGCGGACGCGACGCCCCTGGCCCAGTCGCCGCTCGGTGGTGAGGACGTCGAGCTCGCGTGGACGGTGAAGCGCCACGGCTGGCAGAGCCGCTTCGCGCCGGACTCGATCGTCTACCACGAGGTGGTGCCCATCTCGGTGTCGCGGTGGCTCGTGGCCCGGCGGCTCGTGGTCTGGCCCCGGCTCGTGAGGAAATTCCCGGAGCTGCGCCGGTTCCTCGTCGCGCGGTACTTCTGGGACCGCGGCCAGGCCCTGCTGGTGCTGGGTCTGGTCGGCGCCGGGCTCGCGTGGATGGGGCCGTGGCCCCTCGTGCTCGGGCTGCCCTACGCCCTGTACCGCGGCGCTCCGGCGAGCCGGTCCTTCCCGGGGCTGCTCCGGCCGCTGCGCATCCTGCCGTATCTCGCCCGCGACCTGGCCTCCCTGGGGCTGCTCCTCCAGGGGAGCATCCGCCACCGGTGCCTGATCCTCTGAGCGTCCGACCCGACGGCGGCGAGGGTTCAAGGGTCAATCCATGGTCGCTCCATCGATAGCGATCGTCATACCGGCGCACAACAACCGCCGGATAATAGATGCTTGCCTGGAATCCATAAGGCGCCAGACCTACGGCGACTGGGAGTGCCTTGTGGTGGATGACGCGTCAGAGGACGGGACCGCCGACGAGATAAGACGCCGCCACGCATGGGTCAAGGTTCTGGAGAGCGGCACAAACCTGGGACCGGCGCATTGCAGAAACATCGCTGTCTCGCGGTCCTCATCGGAGTTCATCGCCTTCCTCGACAGCGACGTCGTCTTGGACCCCCGGTGGCTGGAACACACCGTGGGTGTCCTGCGCGCCAACAGGGATGTGGCAATGGTGGGAGGCAAGCTCCTTTACGTCAGCAACAAGGCAAAGGTCAACTCCTTCGGCGGGGCAATGAGCAGGATAGGACTGGCGTGGAATCAGCACGAGGGGGGCACGGACGTTCTGCCCTGCAAGCCCGTCGAGTCGCTTTTCGTGTGCAGCGCGGCTGCGATGGTGCGCAGGGACTCTTTCGAGATGGCCGGCGGCTTCGACGAGACATTCTTCTACGGCTACGAGGACTCGGACCTTGGCTGGAGCCTCAACCTTCTGGGGTTCCGCGCGGTAAGCATTCCAGAGGCCGTGGCCTACCATAGCGTCAGCGAGACGATCAGCAGGATGGGCGAGCGCATAGTCTTCCACTCCTGCAAGAACAGGCTCAGGTCGATGCTCAAGCACTACGGCACCGCCTGCCTTGCGAGGTATCTGCCCATCTATCTTCTGTATTCGCTGATAGACGCGGCGGCGCGTCCGCCAAGGCTGGCCAAGCTGAGGGCCATTGCCTGGAATATCCATGCTCTGCGCGACACGCTCCGCAGGCGGAGGAAGACACAGGTGGGAAGGAAGCTCAGGGACTCCGAGGTGGGCCGTCTCTTCAGCGCCAGGCTCTTCCCTCCCGTCCGGCTCGGCAAGCGGAGAGGCATGGTTGCCGGGCGGTCGTGAGCACACACATGCGTATCGGCATTGACGCCCACATCCTTGGGAAGAAGAAGGGCGGAGTTGAGACCTTCCTGTTTCAGGTGATCCGTCAGCTGGCCAAGATCGACGACGAGAACGAGTATGTCATCTACGTCGACAAGCGCCATACTCTGAAGCAGGAACAACTGCCTTCGAGCTTCACGATCCGGGTCTTGCCATTCACGAATCCCTGGTTTCAGCGCCTGCTCTTGCTCCCCTATGTCTACCGGAGCGATCGTCTCGATGTCATTCACACACAGCGAGCACTGCCCCTGTGGGGATGCAAGACAAGTGTCCTGCAGGTGTGCGACGTCGATTACAAGACGAATCCTGAGTCATTCAAGGGCACTGTCACGTGGATCAAGAGCTACCTGTTTCGGCGGAGCGCGTCCCGATCCACATGCATTGCGACACTGTCGAACGCCAGCCGGAATGACATCGTCAAGTACTACGGAGTCCCCGGCGACAAGGTGTTCATCACTGGAGCAGCGGTCGATCCTTCCACCTTCTACGTTGATGACCAGGCGCATGACTTCCGTTTCGATCGCTACGCGACGTTGGACGGGTTTGTCTTGTTTGCGGGCCTCCTGGAGCGGAACAAGAACATTCACACCCTCATTCGCGCGTTTGCGCGTCTGCGGGCTCGAGGACCCGAGTTCGAGAGCCTGAGCCTGGTCATCGTCGGCGGCGAGCGCTTCGAGACTGGCACCGGATACAGGCAAGAGCTGAGACGCCTCGTAGAACACCTGGACCTGCACGACAAGGTCGTGTTCACCGGGTACGTGCCATGGCGAGACCTCCGCATGTTCATGAACCGGGCGCGGATGGTGGTGTGTCCTTCGCTTGCGGAAGGTTTCGGTCTCCCACCCCTCGAAGCGATGGCCTGCGGAACTCCGGTGATCGCGAGCCGGATCCCTGCCATGGAAGAGGTGTGTGCAGGCGCGGCCCTACTCGTGGATCCAGTGGACGTCCAAGGTGTGGCCGGCGCGATGGAGCAGGTCCTGACGAACGAAGCCCTGTCGAAGGAACTCGTGAGGAATGGGTTAGGACGGTCTGCCCAATTCACCTGGGAAGGTACGGCGGCGAAGCTGCTCGACGTCTATAAGACGGCCTATGAACTGGGCCGTGGGACCTGAACGTTACGGGAGCGCGTCTCCGGCACTCGTCTGCCGAACGGCGCCGCTGGATCTCCGCGCGGAGCTCCTGGGAGCCAGGCATGGACACGGCAGACCCTGACGGACCGGCGGGCGCCCGTCCGGAGCCGGGGCCGCGCGTGACCGTGGTCGTGCCGGCGTACAAGCGCACCGAGATGGTCCGCATGGCGCTCGGGTCCCTCCTCGCTCAGGACCTCGAGCCCGACGCCTACGAGGTCATCGTCGTGGATAGCTCCCCCGACGGCGCCAATCTCCGCCTGGTCGCCGCGCTCGCCCGGGAGGCCCCCTGCGCGCTCCGGTGCTGGGCCAAGCCCGCCGAGGGGCCGGGGCCGTCGCGCAACCTCGGCGCGCGGCAGGCGCGCGGCGAGATCGTGGCCTTCATGGACAGCGACTGCCAGGCGGCCCCGGGCTGGCTCCGCGCCGGGCTGGCGGCCTTCGCCGAGGGGGTCGGGCTCGTGCAGGGTCGCACCCTGGGCGATCCGGCAGGCACCCCCGGCATCTTCACGTGGCACGTGGAGGTGGAGGAGGAGAATTTCATCTACGAGTGCGCGAACATCTTCTACCGGAGGGCGGCCTTCGAGCAGGCCGGCGGGTTCGGTGTCGATCTCACACCCCGTGCCGAGACCCCCATGGGAGGGGAGGATGTGGAGCTCGCCTGGCGCGTGAAGCGCCTCGGATGGACGAGCCGGTTCGCGCGGGACGCCGTCGTGTACCACGCGCTGGTGCCCATCACGCCGTGGCGCTGGCTGTTCAGCAAGCGGCTGTTCATCTGGCCGCGGCTCAAGGGCGCGGTGCCCGAGCTCCGGCCGTTCTTCGTCTGGGGATGCTTCCTCGACCGCGCGCAGGCCGGCTTCGCGCTGGGCCTGGCGGGCACCGCGCTGGCGTGGGCGACGCCGCTGGCGCTCGTCGCGTGGGCGCCCTATGCCGCGATCCGGGCCTCGGAGCCCACGCGCACGCTCCGCGGCCCTCTCCGGCTCCTCCGGGTGCTCCTCTATGCCCCGCGCGACGCGCTCGCCTTCCTCGTGCTCCTCGCGGGGAGCATCCGCTTCCGGTCCCTCCTGCTCTGACGGGACCGGGCCCAGGGGCGCCGCGCCTGATGCCGTCCCGCCGGCGCCTGTGCTACTGTCGCGCTCGTGAGCCTCATCCCGAAGTCGCAGTTCGTCGGGCTCGAGGGCGTGGCGCATCTCTGCACGGGCGGCGAGGCGCCGTGGCTCAGCTCCCACGATGCGGCCTGCCGGCGCTTCGGCGTCCTCAAGAGCGGCGGCATGGCGGGTCGCGACGAGATTGTCACGGCCGGTGGGGGAAAAGTAGATGTAGTCGGTAGGGGAAGTAGCGTCAGCGCTTCATCGCGCATCTTCTTCAAGGAGTGCCCTGGAGACGGGACGTGTCCTGCCGCTGGTGATCATCGAGCGGCGGTGTACGAC
>JACPIQ010000088.1 GCA_016188005.1 Candidatus Rokuibacteriota bacterium
CCCGGAGCCCGACAGCCCGGTGATGACCACGAGCTGGTCCCGCGGGATCTCGAGATCGATGGCCTTGAGATTGTGCTCGCGGGCGCCCCGGATGACGATGCGGTCGTTGGCCATCGAGGCCTCATTCTACCCCGGCGTGCGTCGACCGGCGAGCCAGAGCACGACGAGCGCGGCCGGCAGCGCCACGACGGCCGGATAAGCGGCCGCCGCAGCGAGGAGCGCGCCGGACGGACGGCCACGCACGGACCCGGCGGCGGCGAGAGCGGCGAACAGGAGCAGCCCGACGCAGCCGGCCAGCGTGGCAGCGCCCGGCCGCACCGCATGCTGCGGCAGGAGAACCGGTGGCGCGAGCGTCGAGGCCGCAGCCCCGAGGACGAGCACGACCAGCGCCCACGGGTCCACGGGCCAGAGGCTCGCGACCCCGGCGGTGCCGAAGGCCATGGCCCAGAGACTCAGGTCCCGGCCGATCTGCCCGTCTCCCGTGGCATCCACGCGGGCCACGCCTTCCCTGAGCGCGATGCTGGAGGCGAGGAAGCCGGCGAGGGCGCCCCCGAGGAGCAGCCCCTGGAGCCGGAGCGTGCCGGCGCTCTCGCCGAGCACGAGCCCGGGCACGTCGAGCAAGGCCTCGGCCGTCACCCCGCCGAGGAAGAGGTCCGGGGCCCGCAGCGCCGAGTAGACGGCCCACGCTTCGGCCCAGAGCAGCGCGAGCACGAGCCCACCGCCCACGAGACCCAGACCGAGGCGCGAGGTGCGAGACGGCATGGCGGAGGGCAGGAGCGCGAGGGCGCCGCCGACGAGCGTCACGACCAGCCCGACCCCTTCGCGGGCCCGGGGCCGTCGGCCCGCGGCCCAGGCGATACCCGACCGGGGCGCGCCCGGGACACGCCTGTCCGCCTGGAAGCGGACGCGCATGCCCGCCATCGGCTCGAGGCGGTCCCCAGGCCGCGCGGTGACGGACTGGCCTGGCGAGAGCTTCCACTCCCGCTCGGCGCCCCGGCCGCCGTCCTGGCTGAAGAGCCGCACCGTCCCCTCGCCCGACACGGTGATGCGGTGCTCCTCGTCGAACACGATCCCCGTCTGCCCGCGAGCGAGGCTCAGGTCCCGGCCGTCGGTGACCCAGTGGCTCAGTCGCGGGAAGTGGAAGCCGGAGCGGCCGGCCACCACTTGCCAGGCGCTCACGGGGCCGATCCCCGAGGCCAGGGCAATCACGAGCAGCGGCCCCACGGCCCCCGCAAGCGCCACGAGCAGCAAGGCCGCGGTCCCTCGCTCGGCGCCCCGCCACGCGGTGAGCACGAGCCCGCTGGCCGCGGCGATGGCGATCCCGTGCACGCGCGGGAGGCCGAGCCGGCCGGCGAGATCGCCGAGGACGAGCAGGTTCGCCCAGATGAGCGCGGCAGCGACCAGGAAGAGCGCGGCCACGTGGAAGAGGGGGACGGGGCCGGTTCCTGGACGCCCTCGCCCCGACCCGGCCACGAGGGCGAGGAGCGGCGCCACCACGGCCACGAGCCCCACCCAGAGTCCATCGGGGCCGCCCGCCAGGATGAGCGCCGGCAACGTGAGCCACACGGCAGGCGTGAGCCAGACGGCGAGGATGCCCGAGGCTCCCATCACTGGAGATCCGGGGGGCGCGCATCAGGCGCCGCCGCGGCAAGCGGCGCGCAGAGGGCGGCCACCACCGTGGCGGCAGCCACCGGAGCCAGGACGCCCCCGTACCACCAGAGGATGGACAGCCCCCCGACCCGGATTGCCGCAAGCTCGTTCGGCGAAAGCGCCAGCACGGGAAAGCCGCCGAGCAGCAGCAGGAGGAGGCCCGCGGCTGTGCGGCGGCGCCGGATGGCGGTGGACGGGGACGGCGGCGGGTCGCGGCGGGCGTGGGGTGATATGCTCATGCAACGCTTGCTTTCTTCGCCACGGGCCGCATTATAACTGAGGCATCGCCCGTGCCCGGCCGACCGGGCGCCCCCGATGAGGCCCGCAGGGCCGAAGAGGCCAAACCGCCACGCGAACTCATCCACATTCAAGCGACATGGTCAGAGGCCCGCAGGGCCGAAGAGGCCAAACCGCCACGCGAGATCATCCACATTCAAGCAAGATAAAGGAGTCTTCATGGTCGAGCGCATCCAGCGGGTGATGGTGATCACGGCCCATCCGGACGACTCCGAGTTCGGCGCGGGAGGCACGGTGGCCCGGCTCGCCAAGGAGGGCAAGCAGGTCGCTTACTGCATCGTGACGGACGGGAGCAAGGGATCGGGCGACCGCGACATGACCCCGGAGCGCCTCGTGAAGATCCGCCAGGAGGAGCAGCGGGCCGCGGCCCGGGTCCTGGGTGTCGAGACGGTGGAGTTCCTGGGCTTCCCGGACGGCGAGCTGGAGGACACGCGCGAGTCCCGGATGGCGGTGACCGCCGCGATCCGGCGCCACCGTCCGGACCTCATCATCACGCAGAACCCCCACCGCACCAAGAACCTCTTCGCCTCGCACCGCGATCACCGGATCGCCGCCGGCATCGTGCTCGACGTGGTCTATCCGCTGGCCAGGGACCACATGGCCTTCCCCGAGCTGCTCGCGCAGGGGCTCGAGCCCCATAAGGTCAAGGAGGTCCACCTGATGTGGTGGGAGGACCCCGAGGTCGTCGTGGACATCTCGGACACCATCGACCTCAAGCTCGAGGCGCTGGCTTGCCACGCCAGCCAGCTCCGCGACATCAGGGCCGTCGCGTCGCGCGTCCGCGACCGGGCCGCCCAGTTCGGTCGGCTCAAGGGCTACGCCTACGCCGAGACGTTCGACCGCATCCGGATCGAGCGGTAAGAGGATCCCTGGATGATCAAGGCCGCGACCCTCACCGAGCTGATGGGGCAGCGGGCGGCCGCCGATCCCGAGACCCCGTACTTCCACCTCTTCGACAGCCCCGTCACCTACGGCATGCTCTGGCGCGAGAGCGCGCGCCACGCCGCCGGCCTCTCGCGGGCCGGCGTGGAGCGCGGGGACAAGGTCTGTCTCATCTACCCCACCTGCGCCGAGTTCTTCTACACCTTCCTCGGCGCGCTCAGGCTCGGCGCCGTCCCGGTGCCGTTGTACCCCACGCTCGGCGTGGAGGGCACCGCCAACATCTTCCGCGACTCCGAGGCAAAGGCGGTCGCCACCATCGGCTGGTTCAGGCGCGGCGTGGAGGAGGCGCGCGCCGCCGCCGGGAACGTGCGGGCGATCCTCGAGCCGCCCGACCTGGAGGCAGATGGGCCCGTGCCCGCCATGCCGGAATCGAGCGAGGCAGACACCGCCTTCATCCAGTACACCTCTGGCAGCACGGGGCATCCCCGCGGCGTGGTCCTGAGTCACGCCAACGTTTGCCGGACCGTGGAGTTCATGGCCGAGGCCGCCCAGCTCACCCGGGAGGACGTGGTCGTGTCGTGGCTGCCCCTGTACCATGACATGGGGCTCATCGGCTGCGCCTTCACGCCGCCGATCACGGGCTCACCGCTCTACCTCCTGCCGCCAGATCTGAGGAATCCGCGCCACTGGCTGGAGCTGATCACCCGCGTGCGGGCGACGTTCACCGTCTCTCCCGATTTCGGGTATCGCAACTGCGTGAGGAACATCCACGATCCGAGCGGTCTGGATCTCTCCTCGCTCAAGCAGGCTCTGTGCGGCGCCGAGCCGGTACGGCTCAGCACCATCCGGGCCTTCGAGGAGAAGTTTGGCGTGCCCAACCTGATCACGCCAGCCTACGGGCTCGCCGAGGCCACGCTGGCCGTCGCCATCTGGCCGCGCGGAGTGCCGCTTCGCCTCGACCGCTCCGGCCACTTCATGTCCGTGGGGCAACCGTGCCGCGGCGTCTCCGTCCGGATCATGCAGGAAGACCGGAGCGTGGCCGCCGACGTCGAGGGGGAGATCTGCGTACGGAGCCCGGGAGTGATGCAGGGTTACCACAACAACCCCGAGGCCACGCGGCAGGTGCTCTCTCCCGACGGCTGGCTCCGCACCGGGGACCTCGGCTTCGTGGATGACGAGGGCTACCTCTTCATCACGGGCCGGCTGAAGGACCTGATCCTCCTCGGCGGCGAGAACATCATCCCCGGGGACATCGAGGAGGTCGTGGACAACGTGCCCGGCGTGCGTTACTCTGCCGCGGTGGGGCTCGAGAGCGAGCGGCTCGGAACGCAGCGCCTCCACGTAGTGGCCGAGGTGCGGGAGGGGGTCGCCGACCGCGAGACCCTGTCAGGCCTCGTCCGCGAGATCGTGCAGCGCGTCCACCACGCTCGCGGCCACCGTCCGGCCAAGGTGCTGCTGGTGCAGTCCAGCACGATTCCGAAGACCTCCAGCGGGAAGATCCAGCGGGCGCGGCTCGGACAGATGATCGCCAGCAACGAGCTCGGCGACCGGCTTCTCTACGCCTCGGGCGGCCACCGCGAGTAGCCCCATGGAGTTCGGCTGCCACCTCCCCATGTTCGGGCCCATCGCCACGCGCGACACCGTGCTCGGCTTCGCGCGACGCATGGAGGCGCTCGGTTACGATTCCCTCTGGGCGAGCGACCACGTGGCCCTCCCGCACGCGATCCGCTCCCGGTACCCGTACAGCGAGACCGGCCAGTTCCCGCTGCCGGCCGGCGCCGACTTCCTCGAGCCCCTCACCACCCTGGCCCTGGTGGCCGGCGTGACCGAGCGCGTCCGGCTGGGGACGACGATCCTCGTGCTGCCGCACCGCCACCCCGTGCTGGCGGCCAAGATGCTGGCGACCCTCGACCACCTCTCGGGGGGCCGCGTGATCCTCGGCGCGGGTGTGGGGTGGCTCCGCGAGGAGATCGAGCTGCTGGGCGCCCCGTTCGACGGCCGGGGCGCCTGGTCGGACGAGGCCATCCGGATCATGCGCGCGTGCTGGGCGAGCGAGCGGGCCAGCCACCACGGCCGCTTCTTCGCCTTCGACGAGATCAGCGTCGCACCCTTGCCCATGCGCCGGGCCATCCCGGTGTGGATCGGCGGACACACCCCCAGCGCTCTCCGGCGCGTGGCCGCGCTCGGCGACGGCTGGCATGCGGCCTTCCCGTCCTCCCTGGACGCACTCGAGCAGGGCATCGGGCAGCTGCGCGAGGAGTGCGCACGACAGGGGCGACGCTTCGACGAGCTGACCCTGAGCGTGCGCGCGGGACTCTCGATCCGCGCGACCCCGGCCGGCCCCGACCGCAAGCCCCTGCTGGGCTCGCCGGATCAGATCGTTTCCGACCTCAAGCGCTGCCGGGATCTGGGCGTGAGCACGGTGCTGTTCGAGACGCGGCTCCGGAACCTGGACGATCTCGCCGGGATCTACGAGGCCTTCGCCCGCGACATCCGCCCCCGCCTCTCCGCCTGAGCGCCGGGCCCGTCGTGCCCCAGCCCTGCGTGCCTATCCCGGCCCGCGCGCTCGTGGACTCAGGGTCCCCCCGGCGTCTCCGCCATTCCCGGCTTTGCGCTCGACACTGCCGCGGTCTCCGGCGCAGGATCGCGCTGACTGCCCCCTCCGTGAGGCGGCCCGGGCCGAGAAGGGGCCCGTATGTTGACGATCGCCCGCCCGGACGGCCGAGAGATGGAGTTGCGTGAGCTGGCAGAGGTCAGCCTCACGGCCATTCGATGATGGTCCCAGCGACCGGCTCGATCCGCCTTCGACGCCACGCGTGATCGAACGAGGAGAGATAGGCGGCCTCGCGCACCTGGGGCAAGGTCACGACGACGATCGCAAGGTCGGGAAGCGCGTCGAGGACGCCCCGTGCAGCCACCCCAAAGCGCCGGTCCCGCGTCAGGAGAGTGCGAAACCCCTCACGAGCGGCCACCTGGGCGAGCGCACCGTTCGTGAGTTCCCGCCACCCACGGGCCGCCGTCGTCTCGGCGGCGACGCCGTACCCCTGGAGGAGGGCGATCAGGGCGGTGGGGAGGTTGACGTCAAGCAGCCACATCGCTGCGGTCGGTCACCTCGGCGGCGAACCGCAGCACCTCCGCCAGGCTCTCACGCGGGAAGGCCGAGTACTCCCGGACGATGTCCTCGTACGACATGCCGTCGGCCAGGCATGCAAGGATGAACGAGGCCGAGAAGCGGGTTCCGCGGATCGTCGGCCTCCCGCCAAGACGGTCGGGATTTCTCACCAAGTACGAGAACCCCGGAATCGGCGTGTCGCTCATGCCCTTCCCTCCTCTGCCAGCTCCCGAAGCCCGCGCGGCGCAGCCATCTGCTGGCCTCCTTGGCTCGCAGGAGCCGCGACCCGTTCCAGCACCCAGTATACCGCGCGCTGCTGTGCGCGATCGCGACCTCCCGGGCGGGACTCCGCCGGGGCGGAGCGGTCCGGGGTCCGGATCGTGACGCCAGGGGAGTTCCTGGACATGCGAGGGCTGCTGCCATGAGCGTCCGCTGCGGGGGGGCGGTGGCGCTTGATCGCCGCCAATCGTCGTCATGTTGGCTATCACCCCTGTCACCCCCGGCCCGCGCGCCCGGGGCCGGGGCGGCAGACGCGGCACGGCCGGTAGCCCAGCGAGCGCGCGTCCGCCACCGAGGCGAAGACCACCCGGTTGTCGGGGCGCATGTGCCGTCCGTGGATGCAGCCCACGCGGCAGACGATGTGTGTGCTCGTGCAGCCCTCGAAGACCGGTGTCGTGCGCTCGATCTGCAGGAGCCGATCCTTGACGTCGAGGCCGAAGATGTAGCCGCCGAGTCCGCCGTCGCTCCTGAGCACGCGGTGGCAGGGCACGATGACGGGCACAGGGTTCCGGCCCAGCGCCGTCCCCACCGCCCGCACCGCCCGCGGGTGACCGATGCGCCGGGCCACCCACGCGTAGGGGCGCGCCTCGCCGAACGGGATCTCGCGCGCCGCGGCGAGGACCTTCCGCTGGAATGCGGCAGCCCCGGACAGATCCACCGGCACCGAGAAGAACGCCCGCTTGCCGGCCAGATACTCGGCCAGTTCGATCCGCGCCCGCGCCACGAGCCGCCGCGCGGCGACGCTCGTGGCCGCCGGCTGCCGGCCGGCACGGATCAGCGAGACGCCGCGCGCCGTCGCGTGCACGGCGAGCCGCTCCACGAGCCCACCTGTCGCGCGGTCGGCCGCCGCCGCGCTCTCGAGCATCCGCCGCGCGAAGCCCTCCGGGAGCGGCGCCGGCTGGAAATACGCCGCCAGCACCCGGTCGAGGCGATCAGGATCCATTGCCGTCCTCCTCGCCAAGCGCCTTGCGGAGGATGGCCTTCCCCCGGGCGAGCTGGCTTTTCACCGTGTTCACGGAGATGCCCCGGACCCTCGCCAGCTCGTGGTTGGTGAGACCGTCCACGTAGGAGAGGGCCAAGAGCAGGCGCGCCTCGCGGGGCACGCGTTCGAGCGCCCGGGCCACATCGATCCGGCGCCCCGCCTCCCCGGGCCCCTCAAGGGGCACCGCCAGCGCCGCTGGATCGACCACCTGCGCGTGACTCGCACGGACGGTCCGCCGCCGCATCTCGTCGACGCAGACATTGGCGAGGATCCGGTAAAGCCAGGTCGAGACCGCCCAGCGGTATTGGTATCCGGCCGCGCCCAGATAACACTGGAGCAGCGCGCGCTGCACGGCGTCCTCGGCGTCGGCGCGCGAGCCCAGCAGCCTCCTGGCGACGGCCAGGAGCCGACCGCCATAGCGCTCCACCAGCTCGGTGAAGGCCGCGGCGTCCCTCTCGGCGACTCTCCGCATCAGCAGTCGGTCCTGGTCCATGGCTTTCATCGAGGTATACGGCCCACGGGCCGAAACGGGGTGGAACGCGATGGAGACCAGGCTGCGACGTCGGGATGTGGCGCTGCGTCTGGCTTGCCGCGGGGCCCGACGGGCAGCCGGACCTCAGATTTGGGCGCCGGACTTGGCCCAGTCGTCCAGGAACTTCTTGAGTCCGATGTCCGTGAGCGGATGCTTGATCAGCATGTCGAGCACGTTGAAGGGCATGGTCGCCACGTGCGCCCCGGCCTTGGCGGCGTCGACCACGTGCAGCGGATTACGGATGGAGGCCGCGAGGACCTGGGTCGTGAAACCGTAGTTGCGGTAGATCTGGCAGATGTCGCGGATGAGGTCCATGCCCACCGCGCTGATGTCGTCGAGACGCCCGAGGAACGGGCTGATGTAGGTGGCGCCCGCCTTGGCCGACAGGAGCGCCTGGCTGGCCGAGAAGCAGAGCGTCTGGTTGACGCGGACGCCCTCGCCGCTGAGCCGCCGCACCGCCTTGAGGCCGTCCCGGGTCAGCGGGCACTTGACGACCACGTTGGGCGCCACCTGGGCCAGCTCTCGCCCCTCCTTGACCATGCCCTCGCAATCGGTCGCCACGACCTCGAGGCTGACGTCGCCGGGGACGATCGAGCAGATCTCCTCGACGAGGGGCCGGAAGGGGCGCTTCTCCTTGGCGATCAGCGAGGGGTTCGTGGTGCATCCGTCCACCAGGCCCATGGCCACGCCCTCGCGCAGCTCGCTCACGCTGGCGGTGTCCAGAAAGATCTTCATGCGCTCCTCCTGTGGCGCGCCCCGGCGGGGCGTCACGCGCGCTCGACTCGAACGGTGGTCCCCGAGCGGACCTTCCGGAACGTGGTCGCGTCCCCCAGCACCCGGCCGAACACGGTCACCGCGCTCGCGGGCCGGATCTCCGAGCCATGACTGGCCGGGGTGGGACCGAAGAAGATGCAGAAGGCGGAACCCGGCGGCCAGTAGCCGAGGTCGCCCATGTCGACCGTCTCGCGGGGCGCCTCGGGCCTCGCCTTCACGGGGATGCGGAAGTAGATCTCGTCGCCCCACGTCTCGGCGGCCGCGGCCAGCGGGAGCGCCTCCCACACCGCCAGGGCCGTCGTGGAGTCCTTCAGCACGGCCTCCGCCGTCACCGATCCCGCCGAGATCCTGATGCGCCGTCCGGTCATGGCCGGCGTCAGTGTAACCTCGCGCCGCACATCCTCGCAAGGCGCCTCACCCCGCGAGCCGGGCACGATACGCGGCGAGCCGGGCCGCGAGCGCCACCCGATCGGGAACGGCGGCCGCGCCGGTCCCCTCCACGGCGGCCGCCGCCGCGCACGCTGCGGCCGCCGCCGCCTCCCAGGGATCGGCGCCGCGGTGGTACTCGACGAGCAGTGCAGTCGCGAACACATCTCCGGCACCGGTCACGTCGCGCTCCACGGCGGAGTCCGGCGCGACGGTGTAGGCCTCGCCGTTGACGAAGAGCGTGGCCCCGAGGGCGCCACGGGTGACGGCACCCACGGGAACCTGCTGGAACCACTCGAGCGCCTCCTCCCGGAAGGGCGCCACGTCTTCCTCGCTCACCACCAGCACCTGGGCATGGGGGAGCACGAGGGCAGCGTCCTCCCAGGCCCGGGGCGCGATAGCGCCCCCTGCCCCGCGCTCCCGCATCCAGCCCTGGGGCAGGACACCGAGCGAGCCGTCGGGGAAGCAGGCGGCCAGGAGCGGGTCCACCTCGCCCGCCACGGGACAGAGCAGCGCCAGCGGAACCTCTCGCCATGGCGCCGGCAGGTCCTCGACCTCGAGGTCGGCGGCGCGCCCGGTCATGCGCAGGGTCCTGCCGGACGCCGCCGCTCGGGCGTGCGCGAACGTGGTGGTGTGCCGGGCATCGACCTTCACGACGGAGAGGCCGTCGGGAAGGGCGTCCTCGGGGAAGTCGGGGCCATGGGAGGTGAGCAGCCCCACGCGCAGCCCGAGCCGGTGGGCCGTCACCGCGGCGTAGTAGGCGGCGCCGCCCGGACGCCTCTCCCCGTCGAACTGGTCGAGGGTCACGTGGCCCACCGCGACGAAATCCGGACCGGCCGTCACCCGCGGGCCTCGGCGAGCTGGGCGGGCACGGTCCGCCTCGCCGGCCCGGCGCTAGAGCGCCATCTGCTTGGCGATGATCTCCTTCATGATCTCGGAGGTGCCGCCGCCGATGGTGAGGAGCCGGATATCCCGGAAGAAGCGCTCGATGGGGTACTCGCGCATGTAGCCGTAGCCGCCGTGGAGCTGGACGCAGTCGTAGGCGATCTTCTGGGCGATCTCGCCGCAGAAGAGCTTCACCATCGAGATTTCCTTCACCGCGTCCTCGCGGCTCTGGAACTTGAGGCACGCCGCGTAGGTGAGCCAGCGGGCAGCCTCGAGCAGCGTCGCCATGTCGGCGATCCGGTGCCGCACCACCTGCTTCCGGGAAAGCGGCTCGTCGAAGGCCTGCCGCTGCTGGACGTAGGCGATGGTGTCCTCCAGCGCCCGCGCGGAGCCGGCCACCGCCTGGATCCCCGCGACCAGCCGCTCGCGCTGGAAGACGCGCATCACCTCGTAGAAGCCCTTGCCCTCCTGCCCCAGCAGGTTCTCGACCGGCACCCGCATATCCTGGAAGGCCAGCTCGGCCGTGTCGGAGGCGCGGTTGCCCATCTTGTCGAGCTTGCGGCTCACGCTGAACCCGGGCGTGCCGCGCTCCACCAGGAACATGGAGATGCCCTGGTGGCGGCGCCCCTGGAGACTCGGCCCGAGCCGGGCGGCGACGAAGTAGAGGTCCGCAAGCACCCCGTTGGTGATGAACATCTTGGAGCCGTTGAGGACGTAGTGGTCGCCGTCGGCGACCGCCCGCGTCTTGACGGCGGCCACGTCCGACCCCCCGCCGGGTTCCGTCACGGCGATGGCGGAGAGCGCCTCGCCGCGGCAGATGGCCGGCAGGTACTTCTCCTTCAGGGCCTCCGAGCCCGTCCAGTAGAGGTGGGGCGAGGCCATGTCCGTGTGGACGCTCACCGCCATGGCGAGGGAGGCGCAGCGCGAGCGGGCCAGCTCCTCGTTCAGCACGACCGTGGTGAGGAAGTCGGCGCCGCCGCCCCCGTACTTCTCGTCGTACTCGACGCCGAGCAAGCCGAGCCCGCCCATCCGGGGCCAGAGGCTCTTGGGGATCTGCCCGGCCTCCTCCCACGCGTCGATGTGGGGCACGACCTCCTTCTCGACGAAGCTCCGCACCGCCTGCCTGAACATCTCGTGCTGCTCGGTGAAGATCCTCATCCCCTCAGTCCCACTTCCGCTGGTCGTCGATCTTCTTCGCGTTGTCGGCAATCGCGCCAGGGGGGACGATCTCGACGCGGCCCCGGAGCTTGATCACGTCGCGGATGGCAGCCTCCAGCGCGGTCGTCGCCGCCGCGGCATCCGCCCCCGGTGGCAGTTCCGCGCGGAGCGTGAGCCCGTCCTGGTGCCCCTCGCGCGTGACCAGGATCTGGTAGCGCGCGGCGCCGCCCCCCCGCGCCACCGTCTCGTCCACCTGGCGCGGATGAATGAACATGCCGCGCACCTTGGTCACCTCGTCGGCCCGCCCGCGCCAGCCGAGCATCCGCGCCGAGGTGCGGCCGCAGGGGCACAGGCTTCGGTCCACGACCGTGAGATCCCCCGTCCCGAAGCGGATCATGGGATAGCTCTCGTGCCGCACGGTGGCGACGATCTCCCCGAGCTGCCCATCCGCCAGGGGCTCGCCGCTCTGGGGATCGCACACCTGGAGCACGGCGTCGTCCACGAGGTGCATGCCACTGGCCTCCGCGCACTCATAGGCGATCATGCCCAGGTCGGCCGTGCCGAAGCCCTGGCGGGCGACGATGCCGTACTCGTCCTGGAAGGCGCGGCGCATGGATTCCGGGAACGGCTCGGCGCCCACCTGGGCCACCTCGATCGGCAGGCGCCCCCCGCCCATCTCGGCGGCGCGCTTGAGGATCGTCATGAGGAAGGAGGGCGTGCCCACGTAGCCCGTGGCGTGAAGTGTCCGCGCCAGCAGCACCTGCGTGTCGGTGTTGCCCACCCCCGTCGGCACCGCGGTGCAGCCGAGGAGCGCCAGCGCCTCGTCGATCAGGTGCGCGGCCGGGGTCAGGTGGTAGGCGTAGGTGTTGAGCA
The DNA here is from genome assembly GCA_016188005.1 of Candidatus Rokuibacteriota bacterium. Lineage (NCBI taxonomy): Bacteria > Candidatus Rokuibacteriota > Candidatus Rokuibacteriota bacterium. The sequence goes on from JACPIQ010000088.1 coordinate 11,851, forward strand.
CGATGTCGCCCCGGCGGAACCCGCCGGCGTACATCCCCGTCTCGGCGTGGAAGCCGCCGAACTCCGGCCCCAGGGGCTCGAGGATGGGACCGGGAGAGACGAAGATGCGGCGGATCTTCTCCATGGGCACCGCGCAGAAGCCCCCGAAGGGCGGGTCAGCCTTCTGCAGATCGGGCAGCGCGTGCTTCTTCAGCACCGGCAGCCGAGCCAGGTCCCCGACACCGCGGATCGCCGCGGGCCCGAGCCCCGCCGCCTCCAGCCGCCGGCGCACGCCCGGCGCCCGGTCCCAGGCGTGGCGGACCAGGGCGCGCACCCAGCCATCCTGATAGCGCCGCCGGACCCCCGCGGTCATGGTCTCCTTCTTGCGATCCCAGTAGCCCGTCCGACGGTCCACGCTCACGACAGCCACCGCTTCCTCCGCTTGTAGTGCTTGACGTCGCGGTACGACTTGCGCGCCCCGACCTCGGTGAGCCCCAGGTAGAACTCCTTGATGTCGGCGTTCTCCTTGAGGGCCTCGGCCGTGCCGTCGAGCACGATGCGGCCGTTCTCCATGACGTAACCGTGCTCGGCGATGCCGAGCGCCAGGGTCGCGTTCTGCTCCACCAGGAGCACGGTCACCTGCTCCTGCTGGTTCAGGCGCTGCACGATCTCGAAGATCTCCTCCACCAGCATGGGCGCCAGGCCAAGCGAGGGCTCGTCCAGCAGCATCACGCGGGGGCGCGCCATGAGCGCCCGGCCGATGACGAGCATCTGCTGCTCGCCGCCCGACAGGTACCCCGACTGGACGGTGCGCCGCTCCTTGAGCCGGGGGAAATAGGTGTAGGTGCGCTCGATCCCCTCCTGCACCCGCTGCCGCGAGGCCTGGACGTGGGCGCCGGCGACGAGGTTCTCCTCGGTCGTCAGGTGCTCGAACACGCGCCGCCCCTCGAAGATCTGCACGACCCCGCGCTTGACGATGTCGTGGGGGGGCAGCCCGTCGATCCGCTCGCCGTGGAACTCCACGGAGCCCTTCGTGACCTCGCCGCGCTCGGAATGCAGCAGGCCGGAGATGGCCTTGAGCGTGGTGGTCTTGCCGGCGCCGTTGGCGCCCAGGAGCGTGGTGATGCCGCCCGCGCGGACGGTGAGCGACCCGCCCTTGAGGACGAGGATCACCCCGTCGTAGATCACCTCGATGTTGTTGAGTCCCAGCATGCCCTGTGCCCCGCGGCCGTGGCGGCGGGCCGGCCTACCTCGGCGGCCCGCCGCCGCGCGGCGTTCGCGCTACTTCGCCTCCTTGACGTGCTTGCCCACGACCTCCGGATAGGCCTTGAACCAGTCCGTCGCCTTCACGAACTTCCCGCCCTTCACCTGGAAGACCTGCACCCAGCCGCCCCCCTCGTGGTCCGACGGCGAGAACTCCAGGGGCGGGATGAGACCGCCCAGGGTCAGGCCCTTGACCTTCTCGAAGCCGGCCTTGACGTCGGCGCCCGTGATCTTGCCGTCCGGCTTGGCCTTGACGGCGTTGCGGATGGCCTCGAGGTGGACCGCGGCCACCATGGGCCCGCGGTTGTAGTAGGCCGACTGCGTCATCTCCTTCGGCGCCGGCTTGCCCTGCTTCTTGTACATCTCGCGGATCTCGTTCAGCACCGGGTAGTCCTGGCCGACGCCGGCGAATTGCAGCCCCGCGTACCCCTCCGCGACCCCGTACCCGCCGGCGGCCTCGACGTCGGCCTCGGCAGAGCCCCAGACGAAGGAGACGACCTTCTTGAGCGGATAGCCGACGCGCTTCAGCTCCTTGATGGACACCGACGGCGAGCGTCCGAACAGGTGCGCGATGACGAAGTCGGCGCGGTACCGCTGCGCGATGTCGAGCGTCTGCGCGCCCATCTCCACACCGGGAGGCGGCACGGCGAAGATCTTGAGCTCGAAGCCCTCGAGCTTGGCCAGGTCCTCGAAGATCTCCTTGGGCTCGTGTCCGGCGGGGTTGTCATACATGAGGTACGCGATCTTCTTGCCCTTGAGGCTGCCGCCCAGCTGATCCTTGGCCCACTTCACCGAGGCCGCCGCCTGCGACCAGTAGGTCGCGGCGATGGGGAAGATGTAGGGGTACTTGCTCCCGTTGGCAGCCCCCGCCGAGCCGAAGCCCGGGGAGGTGCCGGGGATCTTGTCCTCGGTCAGCTTCTTCATGAGGGCATACGTGTGCGGCGTGCCGTAGAGCCCGATCAGGACGGCGCCCTCCTTCTTGAAGCGCTCGTACCCCTCCATGGCGGGCGGCACCTTGTACTCGTGGTCGATCTCGAGCACCTTGATCTTGTGGCCCTCCACGCCGCCCTTGGAGTTCACGAGGGCGACGTAGTCGTGATAGCCCGGACACCAGTTGACGCCGACCACCTGGGTCGCGCCAGTCCGGTCGCATTGCAGCCCGATGACGATCTCGTGGCTCGCCGCCGCGGGGGACACCCCGCCGAGCGATGCTCCGAGTGCCACCATCAGTCCGATCAGGATGGCCAGGCCTCGTTTCATGGATGGTCTCCTTTCTCGCGCACGGTCAGTACGCGAAGGGCCAGAGGCGAAAGTAGTTCCGGATGTTCCTCCAGAGCCGGTTGAGCCCCTCCGGCTCAACGACTAGGAAGAAGATGATCAGCGCCCCGAACAGGATCAGGCGGAGATTCGGGATGAGGTTGCGCACCGCCGCCTCGGAGAACAGGAGCCCGCCGGACGCCTCCATCGTGTACCGGATGACGATGGGGAGCAGCGTGACGAAGGTCGCGCCGAACACCGACCCGAGCACGGAGCCGAGCCCCCCGATGATGATCATCGCCAGGTAGTCGATGGAGGTGACGATCTGGAACTGCTCGTAGTTCGCGATCCCCTGGTAGTAGGTGTAGAGCACCCCGGTCACGCCCGCGTAGAAGGAGGAGATGGCGAAGGCGAGGAGCTTGTAGCGGAAGATGTTGACCCCGATGATCTCGGCGGCGATATCGTGGTCGCGGATGGCGATGAAGGCACGCCCGATGCGGCTCCGCACGAGGTTCATGGTGGCCACCAGCGCCAGCACGACGAAGATCAGGAGGAAGAAGTACATCTGTCGCTGCGTGGCGATCGGGTAGCCGAACAGCTCCGGGCGGGGCACCTGGATGGAGGCCTGCACCCCGCCGCTGATGAAGGTCACGTGATTGATGGTCCATTCGATGATGAGCTGCCCGGCCAGCGTGGCGATGGCGAGGTAGAGCCCCTTGATCCGCAGCGACGGGATGCCCACCACGGCGCCCACCGCGGCGGCCATGAGCCCCCCCAGCGGCAGCGACAGCCAGAAGGGAAAGCCCAGGCGCACGGCGAAGTTGGCCGCGGTGTAGGCGCCCACCGACATGAAGGCCCCGTGGCCGATGGAGATCTGGCCCGTGTAGCCCACCAGGATGTTGAGCCCCAGCGCGCCCACGACGGAGATCGACACCAGGTTGACGATGGAGAGGTAGTACTCGTGCACGCTCAGCGGGAGGACGACGAACATGAGCACCGCCACGGCCGCCACTGTCCACCGGGCAATGGGCAGGGGGTAGAGAGCCATGTCGGCCTCGTACGTCGTCTTGAGGACCCCGCACTCGCGGTGGATCATCCCCTCGCCTCCGGCCCATGCAGGCCGATCATCCTCTTCATCGGCCTAGACCCTCTCGATGGTCGCCTTGCCGAAGATGCCGTACGGCCGGACCATCAGCGCGATGATCATCAGCAGGTAGGGGGCGAAGTCCTTGGTCCCGCCCCCCACCCAGGGATCCACGTAGCCAGCGGCCACGTTCTCGACGATGCCGACGATCAGCCCGCCGAGGATGGCCCCGGGGACCGAGTCGAGGCCTCCCAGGATGACCACCGGGAAGACCTTGAAGCCCACCAGGGCCAGGTGCACGTCCACCCCCAGGAGGCTGCCCCAGATGATCCCGCCGAGGGCCGACACGACGCCGGCCATGGCCCAGGCCAGCGCGAAGTAGCGCTCCACGTTGATCCCCATGGCCATGGCCACCTGCTGGTTGTCGGCCACCGCCCGCATCGCGATGCCCTTGCGGCTCTTCAGGAAGAACCAGCCGAAGGCCGCCAGGAAGAGCAGGCTCACCACGGCGCCCAGGAGCTGGATGGGCGGGATGAAGAGCGGCCCCCACACGATGGGGGAATCGCTGATGGGCAGCGACAGGGACCGCGTCTCGGCCCCCCAGAGGAGCGGTCCGAGGCCGCGCAGCACGGCGGCGAGCCCGATCGTGGCCATGATCACGGCGACGATGGGCCGGCCGATGAGCGGCCGCAGCACGACGCGCTCCAGCCCGAAGCCGAAGCCGATCATGCCGCCCAGTCCCGCCGCCACCGCCAGCCAGAGCGGGGCGCCGTACAGCGCCATCGCCGCGGCCACGCCCCACCCCGCGATCATGACGAACTCGCCCTGGGCGAAGTTGATGGCGTCCGTGGCCTTGTAGACCAGGACGAAGCCGAGGGCGATGAGGGAGTACATCAGCCCGATCAGGATGCCGTTGGACAGGAGCAGCGAGAAGAACTGCCAGTCAAGCATGGGCCAGGGTCCCCGAGTCGACCTCTTGGATGCGCGCGCGCGACTGGAGCGTCGCCTGGCGGCCGTCCTCGTAGGTGATGACGGTCGCCAGCTCCACCTCGCCTCGGCCCGAATAGAAGGCGTCGATGATCGCGGCGTACTTCTCGGCGATGAACCGGCGCCGCACCTTCCGCGTGCGCGTCATCTCGGCGTCATCGGCCTCGAGATCCTTGGTGAGGAGCAGGAAGCGCCGGACCTTTGACGCCTCGGGCAGGGTCGCGTTGCACTTGGCGATCTCCTCCCGGATCAGCTCGCGCACCTCGTCCTTCTGGGAGAGGTCCATGTAGGAGGTGTACGGCAGCCCCCGGCGCTCGGCCCAGTTGCCCACCGTGCTGAGGTCGATGGCGACCATGGCGGCGACGAATGGTCGGTCGTGGCCGAACCCCACCGCCTCGCGGATGAAGGGGCTGAACTTCAGCTTGTTCTCGATGAACTGCGGCGCGAAGGGCGTCCCGTCGGCCAGCTGACCCACGTCCTTCGCCCGGTCGATGATGACGAGATGGCCGCGCGGATCGAGGAAGCCGGCGTCGCCCGTGTGGAACCAGCCCTCGGCGTCCAGCACCTCGCGCGTGGCCTCCTCGGCCTTGAAGTACCCCCGGAAGACACCGCCACCGCGGATCAGCACCTCGCCGCGCTCGGCGACCCTGACCTCGATCGCGGGGTACGGGCGGCCGGCGGTCGTGGGGTTCGCCTCCGTGTCCGGCTGCTGCGAGACGAAGCCCGTCGTCTCGGTGGAGCCGTACACCTGCTTGAGGTTGACCCCGATGGAGCGGAAGAAGCGGAAGGTGTCGGGCCCCAGCGGGGCGCCGCCCGTGTAGGCCCAGCGCGCCCGGCCGAGCCCCAGCTGGTCGCGGATCGGGCCGTAGACGAAGAACTCCCCCAGCAGACACGCGAGCCGGAGCCCCAGGGGCACGGGTGTGCCGTCTGCGCGCAGGATCTCCGCGCGCTCGGCGACGTCCCGGAACCGCTCGAAGACCCACCGCTTGAGGCGCGTCGAGTCCGCGGCACGCACCTGCACGGAGGTGAGCATGTTCTCCCAGATCCGGGGCGGTGCCAGGACGGCCGTCGGCCCCAGCTCGCGCAGGTCGCGCTGGACGGTCTCGGGGCTCTCGGGGCAGTTGCAGGTGAATCCGACCATGAGCCCCACGACGAGGGTGTAGAAGGAGTCACCCACCCAGGCCATGGGCAGGTAGGCGAGCCAGTCGTCCTCGCGCCGCACGTCCTCGACCGACAGGAAGCCCTCGGCGGTGGCAAGCGCATTGGCGTGGGTGAGCATCGCCCCCTTGGGGTTGCCGGTGGTGCCCGAGGTGTAGCAGATGAAGGCCAGGTCCTCGGGCGTCCCGCGCTCGATCGCCGCCTCGAAGTAGCGGGGGTGCTCCTCCCCGAACTTCCGGCCGATCTCCTCCACGTCGGTGAAGGCGCGGAGCCAGTCGAAGCGGTAGTGGGTCATCCCACGCGGGTCCTCGTAGATCACGTGGCGGAGGGCGGGAAGCTCGGCCCTGAGCGCAAGGATCTTGTCCACCTGCTCCTGGTCCTCGGCCACGATGATCGAGACCTCGGCGTGCGCCAGCACGTACGCCAGCTCCCGGGCGATGGAGTCCTGGTACAGCGGCACGGAGGCACCGCCCAGCGCCTGCGCCGCGACCTGCGCCGCGTAGAGGCGCGGGCGGTTGTCGCCGATCACGGTGAGCTTGTCGCCCCGGCCGAACCCGAGCGCCGCCAGGCCGAGGGCGAAGTCGCGGATGTGGTCGTGGTACTGGCGCCAGGTGTAGGACTGCCAGATCCCACGGTCCTTCTCCCGCATGGCGGGCCGCTCGCCGAACTCCCTGGCGTTGCGCTCCAGCAGCCGGGGGAGCGTGCCGGGTTCAGCCACGGGCGGCTCCGGCGGCGGACTTCTTGGTCTCGCCGAGGTAGGCCTTGATCACCTTCGGGTTCGCCCGCACCTCGTCGGGCGTGCCCTCGGCGATCTTCTGCCCCATGTCCAGCACCGCCACGCGGTCGGAGATGTCCATCACCACCCCCATGTCGTGCTCGATGAGGATGACGGTCGTGCCCCACTCCTCGTTGACGTCGAGGATGAAGCGCGCCATGTCCTCCTTCTCCTCCTGGTTCATGCCCCCCATGGGCTCATCGAGCAGCAGCACCTTGGGCGAGAGCGCCAGCGCGCGGCCGAGCTCCACCCGCTTCTGCAGCCCGTACGCCAGCGAGCCCGTCGGGCGCCTCCGGAGGTCCTGGATCTTGAGGAAGTCGATGATGTCCTCCACCACGCGACGGTGCGCCACCTCCTCCTTCTGGGCGAGCCCCCAGTAGATCACGGAGCCGAGCACCCCCGACCGTATGTGGACGTGGCGCCCCAGCATGAGGTTGTCGAGCACCGTCATGCCCTTGAACAGGGCGATGTTCTGGAAGGTCCGCGCCACCCCCAGCTCGGCGATCCGGCTCGGCGAGAAGTCGGTGACCTCCGTCTCATCGAGGACGATGCGCCCGCTGTCGGGGTGGTAGAAGCCGCTGATCATGTTGAGCAGCGAGGTCTTCCCCGCGCCGTTGGGCCCGATCACCGACATGAGCTCGCCGCGGGTCACATCCAGTCGCACGCCCGTCACGGCCTGGACGCCGCCGAAGGCTTTCGACACCCCCTCGATCCGCAGCTGCGTCTGCGGCGTCGCTGGCGGCCCGGTCACGAGAGCCACCGCTTGCGCCGCTTGTAGTGCTTGACGTCGCGGTAGCTCTTGCGCTGGCCCACGCCCGAGAGCCCCAGGTAGAACTCCTTGACGTCCTCGTTCTCGCCGATGGTCGTACGGTCGCCGTCCAGCACGATCCGCCCGTTCTCCATGATGTAGGCGTACTGGGCCACGCGGAGCGCCATGGCGGCGTTCTGCTCGGCCAGGAGCACGGCCACCTTCTCGTCCCGGTTGAGCCGGGTGACGATGTCGAAGATCTCGGCGACCAGCATGGGCGCCAGGCCCATGGAGGGCTCGTCCAGCAGCATGAGCCTCGGATGGGCCATGAGCGCGCGACCGATCGCCACCATCTGCTGCTCGCCTCCGGAGATGTAACCGGCGTCGATCCCCCGCCGTTCCGCGAGCCGCGGGAAGTAGGCGTAGACGCGTTCCAGGTCCTGCTGGATGGCGCGGCCGTTGGGGCGCGTATAGGCGCCGGCCAGCAGGTTCTCCTCCGCGGTGACCGCCGCCCCTCCATCACCTGGACGATCCCGTGCCGCACCACCTCGGCCGCGTTCTTCCGCTGCAGGGGCTCGCCCAGGAGCTCGATGCTGCCCTTGGTGACGTCGCCCCGCTCCGTCCGCAGGAGCCCGGAGATGGACTTGAGCGTCGTCGACTTGCCCGCGCCGTTGGCCCCGAGGAGGGCGACGATGCCCCCCTCGGGGACCTGGAGCGACACGCCCTTCAACACGAGGATCACGTGGTCGTAGATCACCTCGATGTTGTTGACCGCCAACAGCGGTCGGGCAGCCTCCGTCACGGCCCCGGCCTCCTCTGCTCGCCTACTTCTCTTTCGAGCAGTCCCGCATGGTATAGCCGAGCTTCTTGCCCTCCACCACCGCGGCCTCCTCGAGCTTGGGCCGCACCACGTCGCGCATGGGCTCGATCCAGTCGGAGACGATGTTCCACTTCCTGCCGTCCCACTGCTGGACCAGCGCCATCCCGTTACCCTCGTGGTTCTCGCAGGTGACGCGGAGCGGGCGCAGCATCCCCTTCATGCCGAGCTCCTCGAGCCGCTTCTCCGTGAGGTTCAGGTTCTCGAAGCCCCACCGCACCTGCTCGCCCGTGAGCGGCTTGTTGCCGTACTTGGTCATGGCCGTGCGGATGCCCTCGACGTTGAGCATGGTGTTGATGAGCATGCGGTTGTACAGCGCCTCCCCGACCTTGGAGCGGTCGTTGCCGTAGGCGCCCTTCCCCTTGTCGTACAGGTGCGTGAAGATCTCCTGGTGCAGCTTGAAACCGGCCCCCGGGGCGTTGAAGGCCATGGACTTGTAGCCCTTCGCGGCATCGCCCGCCGGGATCACGTCGACCTCGGTCCCCGTCCACCAGTTGCCGACGACGTGGTCCATGGCGAAACCGATGGCCGCGGCCTCCTTCACGGCGACCTGGTTCATGACTCCCCAGCCGGAGATGTAGATCCACTTCGGGTTGAGGCGGCGGATCTGCAGCCACGTGGCCTTCTGCTCCTGGCCGGGATGGTCCACGGCGAGCAGCGTCAGCTCGTATCCGTGCTTCTTGGCCAGCTCCTCGAGCACCGGGTTCGCCTCCCGGCCGTAGGGGCTGTTGTGGTAGATGTGGGCGATCTTCTTCCCCTTGAGCTTGTCGAGCCCGCCCTCCTGCGCACCCACGTACTTGATGAAAGCCGAGGCCTGGCTCCAGTAGGTCATGGGGAAGTTGAACACCCACGGGAACCAGCGCCCGTCGGCCGATGCCGTCATGCCATAGCCCATGGAGTGGACGACGACCTTGTCCACCGGCGCCTTGGGGATGAGCTGGTAGGTGACGCCCGTGCTGTACGGGTTGACGATCACCGGGCTCTTCGACTTCAGCCGCTCGTAGCACTCCACCGCCTGCTTGGTGTCGTACTGCATCTCGCACTCCTCGAACACGATCTTGACGCCGTTGATCCCGCCGTCCCGCTGGTTGAGGAGGTTGAGGTAGTCATTGGCGCCGTTGGCGATGGGGATCCCGCTGGGAGCATAGGGGCCTGTCCGGTAGGTCAGGATCGGCAGGAAGATCTCCCCAGCTGCCTGGGCGATGCTGACCAGGGGACCAACGGCAAGGGCCGCGGCCATCACGACGATCAAAAGGACTCTCGATTTCATGGATGTCTCCTCTCGGTTAGTGGGGAAACGGCCACAGCCGGAGCTTCTCCTTCCCGATCTGCCAGAGCCGCGCCAGCCCGTGCGGCTCGACGATGAGGAAGAAGAGGATGAGCCCCCCGAAGACCATCAACTCGAGCTGCTTCAGGATAGCCACCGACAGGGCGATGCCGAGCGTGTGCGGCACGTTGGTCAGGAAGATGGGGACCACGATGATGAACGCGGCGCCGAGGATCGACCCCAGGACGCTGCCCAGGCCGCCGACGATCACCATGAAGAGCACGAGGAAGGACTGGGTGATGTCGAAGGCCAGGGTCTCGGCACTGCCGAGGAACAGGAAGACCAGCTCCGCGCCCGCGATCCCGCAGTAGAACGAGGAGATCGCGAAGGCCAGGAGCTTGGTCCTGAGCGGCCGCACCCCGATGATCTCCGCGGCGATGTCGCGGTCGCGGATGGCCATCCACGCCCGCCCCACCCGGCCGCGCACCAGGTTCTTCGCCAGGAGGGCGAAGACGACGACGAAGGACAACGCCACCACGTACCGCGCCGACGCGGTGGCGTTGGGGCCGGTGACCACGATGCCGAGCACGGTGCGCCCCGGCGCCGTGATCGTGCCGGACGAGGCGTAGTTCACGAACCACGGCACCTTGTTGAAGAGCCAGATGAGGAAGAACTGCGAGGCCAGGGTGGCCACGGCCAGGTAGAAGCCCTTGATCCTGAGGCTCGGGATGCCGAAGACGATGCCGACCAGGGCCGCGATCACGCCCGAGAGCAGGAAGACCAGGATGATGTTGAGCCAGGGGAAGGCCGTGGAGAGCTTGAAGGCCGAGTAGGCCCCCACGGCCATGAAGCCGCCGGTGCCGAGGGAGAGCTGCCCGGCATAGCCCGTGAGGAGGTTCAGGCCCAGCGCCGCCAGCGCGTAGACGAGGAACGGGATCAGGACCGCCTGGAGCCAGTACTCGCTGCCGAGAAGCGGCGGCACGAGGAAGGCCGCGACCACGGCCCCCAGCACCACCACGCGGTCCTGGATGATCGGGAAGATCGCCTGGTCGGTCGCGTACGTGGACTTGAACTGCCCCGCCTCGCGGTAGATCACGATTGACCAGCCTGGGGGGGAGCGACCGCCGCTCCTCCCCCAGCCCCCCCCACCGATTCCCGGGCAACACGCAGCGCCGTCATACGCGCTCGATGATCCTTTCGCCGAAGAGCCCCTGGGGCCGGAACACGAGGAAGGCCAGCGCCACCACGTACGCGAACCAGTTCTCGATGGCGCCGCCCACCAGCGGGCCCCAGTACACCTCCCCGATCTTCTCCCCCACCCCGATGATGAGCCCGCCGACGATGGCCCCGGGCACCGAGGTGAAGCCGCCCAGGATCAGCACCGGCAGCGCCTTCAGCGCGATCAGCGACAGGCTGAACTGGACGCCGCTCTTGGCGCCCCACATGATCCCGGCCACGATGGCCACGAGCCCCGCCACCGCCCAGACCACCACCCAGATGGTCTTCAGCGGGATGCCGAGGGACAGCGCCGCCTCGTGGTCGTCGGCGACGGCCCTGAGCGCCCGGCCGATCCGCGTGCGCTGGAAGAACACCGCGAGCACGGCCACCAGGACACCCGCCGTCACCGCCGCGGACAGCTCCAGCTGGTTGATCTGGATCCCCGAGACCAGGAAGGAGCGGTCGGGGATGCCCACGTCGAGCTTCTTGACGTTGGCCCCCCAGAGCATCTCGCCGAAGCCTTCCAGGAAGAAGTTGAGCCCGATGGTGGCCATGAACAGGATGATGTGCTCCTGGTTGACCAGCGGGCGGAGCACGACGCGCTCGATGGCGAAGGCCAGCGCCACCATGATCGCCATGGTGAGGACCAGCGCGACGGGCACCGGGACCCCGAGATCCATGAGGCCCACGAGGTTGAGGGCGGCGAACAGCACCATGACACCCTGGGCGAAGTTGAACACCCCCGAGGCCTTGAAGATGAGCACGAAGCCCAGCGCCACCAGCGAGTACATGAGCCCCGCGGCCACTCCGCCGATCAGCACCTCGGCGAAGAACCGGGGATTCGAAACGATGTCCGCGAAGGGAGCGACCAGGACCGCGTTCAGGAGGTCCATCACGCCGCCCCGTCACTCATGGGGCACGCCCAGGTAGGCGTCGATCACCGCCGGGTCCTTGCGGACCTCGTCCGGCGTGCCCTCGGCGATCTTGCGCCCGTAGTCCAGCACCACCACGCGGTCGGAGATGTCCATCACCACGCTCATGTCGTGCTCGACGAGCGCGATCGTCGTCCCGAACTCGTCGTGGACGTCGAGGATGAAGCGGCACATGTCCTCCTTCTCCTCGATGTTCATCCCTGCCATGGGCTCGTCGAGCAGCAGGAGGACGGGCTCGGCGGCCAGCGCCCGGGCCAGCTCCACCCGCTTCTGGAGACCGTAGGGCAGGCGCGCGGCGAGCGTCTTGCGGATCGCCTGGATCTCCAGGAAGTCGATGATCTTCTCCACGAAGGCCCGGTGCGCCAGCTCCTGGCGCCTCGCGGACCCCCAGTAGAGGGCCTCCAGGACGAAGGACCCGCGCATCTTGAGCAGCCGGCCCGTCATGATGTTGTCCAGCACCGTCATGCCCTTGAAGAGGGCCACGTTCTGGAAGGTGCGCGCGATCCCGAGGGCGGCCACGTCATAGGGCTTGAAGTTGGTCCGGTCCTGGCCGTCGAAGCGGATGTGCCCCTCGTAGGGATGGTAGAAGCCGCTGACGACGTTGATCAGCGACGTCTTGCCGGCGCCGTTGGGCCCGATGACCGCCACGATCTCGCCCCGCCCGACCTCGATGCTCACGCGCTGCAGCGCCTGGACGGCGCCGAAGGCCACGCTGATCCCGTCCACCTCCAGCAGCGGGCGCGCCGCGGGCGCGGCTGTCACCGGGCCGCCCCCACGACCGCCGCCTCGGCATCGCAGATGCGGACATCCGCACGGATCGTGCCGGTCCGCCCATCTTCGTAGGTCACCAGGGCCTCGACCTGGACGTGCCCGCGGTCCGAGTAGAGGGCGTCGATCAGGGGCGCGTACTTCTGCGCGATGAACCCGCGGCGCACCTTGCGGGTCCGCGTGATCTCCTGGTCGTCGGCGTCGAGCTCCTTGTGCAGGAGCAGGAAGCGGCGGATCTGCGCGCCCCGAAGCTCGGCGTCCTCCGACAGGCTCCGGTTCACCCGGAGGACCTCCTGGTGGACCAGGTCGTACACCTCGGGCTTCTGGGAGAGATCGGTGTAGCTCGTGTAAGCGATGTTGCGCCGCTCCGCCCAGGCGCCCACCGCGCCGAGGTCGATGTTGACCAGTGCCGTCACGAAGGGCCGGTCGTGGCCGATGCACACCGCCTCCTTGAGGTAGGCGGAAAACTTGAGCTTGTTCTCGAGGTACTTGGGGGCAAAGAGCGTGCCGTCCTGGAGCCGCCCCACGTCCTTGGCGCGGTCGATGATCTTGAGGTGGCCGTCGCGGTCGATGAAGCCCGCGTCCCCGGAGTGCATCCAGCCCTCTTCCAGCGTTTCGCGGGTGGCCTCGGGGTTCTTGTAGTAGCCCAGGAAGACGCCGGGGCTCCGGTACAGCACCTCGCCGGTCTCGCCGATCCGCACCTCGACCCCGGGCAGCGGCGTGCCCACCGTGTCCAGCTTGATGTCGCCGTCCTTCTGGATGGAGACCAGCGCGCTGGACTCGGTCATGCCATAGGCCTGCTTCACGTTGACCCCGAGGGAGCGGAAGAAGCCCAGCAGCTCGGGGCTGATGGCCTCGCCCGCCGTGTACGCCAGGCGGATCCGTCCCATGCCCAGGTTGTCCCGCAGCGGGCCGTAGACGAGCAGCTGCCCGGCCTGGTAGAGCAGCCGGGCCCCGAGCGGCACGGGCTGATGCGCCAGCCGCCGCTGCTCCACCCGACGGGCCACGTCGAGGAAGGCATGCACCATCCGCCGCTTGAGGGCCCAGGCGTCGTCGACGCGGATCATGACCGTCGTGAGGATGTTCTCCCAGATCCGCGGCGGGGCGAAGAAGTAGGTCGGCCCGATCTCCCGCAGGTCGTGGAGCACGGTGGCCGCGCTCTCCGGGCAGTTCGTGGCGAAGCCGGCCACGATCGACTGGGCGTAGGAGAAGATGTTGTCCCCGACCCAGGCCATGGGGAGATAGGCCATGACCTCGTCGTCCGCGCGTAGGCCCTCGCGCTCGGCGGCGTTCCGGGCCGTCACGATCAGGTTCCCGTGGGAGAGCATGGTCCCCTTGGGCTGGCCGGTGGTGCCCGAGGTGTAGGCGATGATGGCGAGGTCGTCGGCTGAGCCCCGGGCCACCTCCTCGTCGTAGTACGTGGGGTGGGCCTGGGCGAACTTCCGTCCGAGGTCCTCGACAGCGGCAAGGCTCAGCAGGCACGGATCCGTGTAATGCCGCATCCCGCGCGGATCGTCGTAGACGATGTGCTGGAGCCGAGGGCACTGCTCCCGGACGTGCAGGAGCTTGTCCACCTGCTCCTGGTCCTCGACCACGGCGAAGCGCGCTTCGGCGTGGTCGACGATGTACTGCATCTCCTTCTCGATGGAGTCCTGGTAGAGCGGCACCGGCACGCCCCCCAGGGCCTGGGCCGACAGCATCGCCCAGTAGAGCTGGGGGCGGTTGTCCCCCACGATGGCCACCTTGTCGCCGCGGGCGAAGCCAAGGGCGGCGAGCCCCAGGGCGATGAGCCGGGACTGCTCGAAGTAGTCGCGCCAGGTGTAGGACTGCCAGATGCCGTAGTCCTTCTCGCGGATGGCGACCTTGCGCGGGAACTGCCGGGAGTTGCGCTCCACGAGCTTGGGGAAGGTGTCCAGGCCGGGCTCCAGCGCGTCGACGGGACGGGTGGCGACCGGTCCAGCGTGGCGGGTGGTGACGTCCATCAACTGCCCGAAATCCCGGCGCCGCTCGTGAGCGTCCTCATTCTCGATTCGAGGCGTTCTCCCTGCCGGTGCTGGTGGGGCGTCGTGTCATCCTTCGCCGAGGAGTTGCGAGAGTGTAGCCGAGGGCCGGCGGGCCTGTCAAGGACTTTGCCCGGAACGGCGAGGGTTTACGTGCGCCTGACTCAGTTTCCTGGTTCGAGTGACCGGCATCAGTCCTCGGGCGCCGGCACGGGCACCCGGCGGATCCGGGAGGCCGCCGCCCGGAGGGCCCGCGCCACGGGCACCGCCACCGCCGCCAGCGCCGCCACCGTGAGCACGGCCGAGATGGGCCGGAGGAAGAAGATGCCGAGCCCTGCATCCGAGATGATGAGCGATTGCCGCAGGGCCCGCTCGGCCAGGGGCCCCAGGACCAGCGCCAGGGTGAGGGCGGCGGGCGAGTACCCGAGCTTCTTCATGGCGTAGCCCAGCACGCCGAAGACGAGCATCTGGCCCACGTCCCACACGGCGTTCTTCTGTGCGTACGCGCCCGTGATGCAGAAGATGATGATCAGCGGCATGAGGATGCTGTACGGGATGCGGAGAGCCCGGACGAACATGGGAATGAAGGCCACGTTCAGGATCAGCAGCATGACGTTGGCGATGTACTGCGAGGCGATGAGCCCCCACACGAACTGGGGGTTCTTCTCGAACAGGAGCGGCCCCGGACGGAGCCCCCACATCATGAGCCCGCCCAGCATGATGGCCGTCGTGGCCGATCCCGGGATGCCCAGCGTGAGCATGGGCACCATCGCGCCGGCCGAGGCGGCGTTGTTGGCGGCCTCGGGGGCGGCCACCCCCTCGATGGCGCCCTTGCCGAACTCCGCGGGGTGCCGCGACACCTTCTTCTCCAGGGCGTAGGCCAGGAAGGTGGCGATGGTGGGCCCCGCCCCGGGCAGCACGCCGATGAAGAAGCCCAGCACCGTGCCGCGGACGATGGCCCAGCGGCTGCGCACCCAGTCGCCGGCCGACAGCATGACGTCCCGGAGGCCATAGCGCCCCTGGAGGATGTGCAGCTCGGCCGCCTCTTCCGCCCCCACCAGCACCTCGCCCAGCCCGAACAGCCCGATGGCCACCGGCAGGAAGTCCACCCCGTCCATCATCTCGGGGATGCCGAAGGCGTAGCGCGCGTCCCCCGAGATGATGTCGAAGCCCACCATCGAGAGCATGAGCCCGAACAGCATGCTCATGTAGCCCTTGAGCGCGTTCTCGCCCGTGAGCCCCGTCACCGTGGTGAGGCCCAGGAGCATGAGCGCGAAGGTCTCGGGCGGGCCGAAGGACAGCGCCCAGCGCGCCAGCGCCGGCGACGTCAGCATGAGGAGGATCACGCCGAAGGTGCCGGCGATGAACGAGCCCAGGGCGGCCACGCCCAGGGCCGGGCCCGCGCGCCCCTGCAGCGCCATCTGGTAGCCGTCGAGACAGGTCACCACCGAGGCCGACTCCCCCGGCGTGTTGATGAGCACCGAGGTGATGGTGCCGCCATACATGGAGCCCGCGTAGAGCGCGGCCAGCATGATGATCCCGGAGGTAGGGTCCATGCCAAAGGTCAACGGCAGCAGGAGCGCGACCCCCGACACCGGGCCCACCCCGGGCAGGGCCCCGATGAGCGTACCCACGATGACCCCGGCGGTCGCCATGAGGAGGTTGAACGGCGTGAGCGCGATGGAGAAGCCCATCGCGAGATTGCTCAGGACGTCCATCCGGGGGCCCTCAGAAGCCGAGCGCGCTCACGGGGAACGGCACCCGGAGCCAGTAGGTGAACACGAGATAGTGGGCGCCGGCCGCGAGCACCGCCACCCCGAGCGTGACCGGCCACCGGTAGCCTTCCAGCCACCGCAGGAGCACGATCAGGAACAGCACCGTGCCCAGGATCATCCCGACCACCTTGAGCAGCGCCACGAAGGC
Organism: Candidatus Rokuibacteriota bacterium; assembly: GCA_016188005.1. Classification (NCBI taxonomy): domain Bacteria; phylum Candidatus Rokuibacteriota; species Candidatus Rokuibacteriota bacterium. Next base: position 28,087 of record JACPIQ010000088.1, read on the forward strand.
CACGGTGACGGCCAGCACGACGACGAGCCGTCTGAGCCCCTCGCCCCGGGGCAGCCACGCCGGCCCGGCGACGCCGGAGCGGACGGCGCCCACCAGCTGCATCCCCGCCAGCACGGCCATCCCCACGCCGAGCCAGAAGGGCAGGAAGGCCGATCCCGGGCCGCTGGCCCCCCAGTAGGTGTAGTGCCTGAGCGCCCCCACCGCGAAGGCCACGGAGAAGGCCAGGAGCGCGGCCCCGGCGATCCGGTCGGCGCAGCGCATGGCGGACGGGGCTCCCGGCTACTTCTTGATGGCCCCGAGGCCTTTCAGCGCGGCCTCGTACTTGCCGTTGAGGCCGTCCAGATACTGGTTCGCCTCCTCCCCCGTCCAGGCCGTGGGCGTGAGGAGGTTCCGCTTGATGTACTGCTCCTGCCACTTCGGGGTCTCCACCACCTTCTTGAGCGTCTCCTGCCACCACCGGACGGCCTCCGGGCTCATCCCCGCCGGCCCCACGACGCCGCGCATCTGCTCCCAGTAGAACTCCCACCCCTTCTCGGCGAAGGTGGGCAGGTCCGGCGCGTCCTTCAGCCGCTTCCGGGCAGCCACCGCCAGGTTCTTGGCCTTCCTGGCCTCCACCTGGGCCACGATCTCGTTGGGGTTCATGACGCCCGCGTCCACGTGCCCGCCCATGAGCGCCGCCGTGCACTCGCCGCCCGAGTTGAAGGGGACGTACTTGAGCTTGATGCCCGCGGCCTTCTCGAAGAGGTGGGTGAAGATGTGGTCCTCGCTGTTGGTGCCCGTCCCGGCCACGCTGAGCTGGCCGGGACGCTCCTTGGCGGCCCTGACGAACTCCTCGATGGTCTGGTACTTGGAGTCCGACCGCACCGAGATCATCAGCTCGTCGATGGCCACGATCATCAGAGCCGTCATGGCATCCCGGTGGTTGCCCGGGAGCCGCCCCTCGACCTTGCCCGAGACGATGGTGGGGGCCGCCCCCGCGACCACGTGGGAGTCGCCCTTCTTGGTGATCAGGTAGGTGTAGCCCACGACGCCGCTGCCTCCGGCGCGGTTCACCACGTTGATGGGCACGGGCGACCACCTGTGCTCGTCGATGATGCCCACGATCATGCGCATGAGGTTGTCAGTGCCGCCGCCGGGGGCGAAGGGCACCACGACCTCGATGGCCTTGGACGGGTACTTGACCTGAGCCGTGGCCGGGGCCGCGGAGGTGGAGACCAGCATGACGGCCGCGAGGCTCGCGGCCAGCAGACGCAGTGTCGCCATGGGATGGATCCTCCTCACTGTTGAATGACTCCGCTGTCCTCCAGCTCCCGCTGTGCGCGCTCGCTGTACCCCAGCTCCGTCAGGATCTCGGCCGTGTGCTGGCCCAGCAGCGGGGCGGGACGGTCGACGGCGCCGGGCGTCTCGGAGAGCTTCACCGGGACGCCGAGCGCCTTGATGGGCCCGGCTCCCGGATGGATCAGGTCGACCACCATGGCGCGCGCCAGCACCTGCGGATCGGCCAGCGCCTCGGCGTAGTCGTGGATGGGGCCCGAGGGCACGCCGGCGGCGGCCAGCCGCTCCAGCCACACTGCGCGCGGCTGGGTGGTCGTGGTCCGCTCGAGCTCCGTGATCAGCGCGGCGCGGTTCACGAGGCGCTCCGCACCCCCCGCGAAGCGCGGGTCCCCGGGCAGGTCGGGGCGCCCGATGGCCGCGCAGAGGGCCCCGAAGAGCCTGTCGTCGGCGGCGCCCACCGTGACGTGACCGTCCGCCGCGCGGATGGCCTGATAGGGCGCCGCCAGGCGATGCGCCGAGCCCAGCGGCCCGGGGGGCCGGCCCGTCGCCCAGTACTCGGCCGACTCCCGGGCGGTGAGCGCCAGGGCGGCCTCGAGGAGAGAGGTGTCCACGAGCTGCCCCTCGCCCGTGCGCTCCCGGTGCTCCAGCGCGCACAGGATCCCGTAGGCGGCGAAGAGCCCCGCGGCGAGATCGCTCAGCGGGACGCCCGACTTGGCCGGCGGGCCCTCCTCGGCGCCGGTGACGCTGATGATCCCGCTCATGCCCTGGGCGATCAGGTCATACCCGCCGCGCGCGGCGTACGGCCCGGTGGCCCCGAAGCCGCTGACCGCGCAGTAGACGAGCCGCGGGTTCGCGACGGACAGCGCGTCCCAGCCGAGCCCCAGCCGCTCCGCGACCCCGGGGCGGTAGTTCTGGACGAAGACGTCGGCCGTCTTCACCAGCCGCGTCATGATCTCCACACCCTCGGCGCGCTTGAGGTCCACGGCCAGATCGCGCTTGCCGCGGTTCATGGTCATGAAGGTGGCGCTGTGGCCGTTCCGGTGCGCTGCCCCGAGCTGACGGGTGGGCTCGCCCGCTCCCGGCGGCTCGATCTTGATGACATCCGCGCCCATGTCGGCGAGGTTCATGGTGCAGTAGGGCGCCGCCATGGCCTGGGTGAGATCGATGACCCGGATTCCCTCGAGGGGCTTCACGGCTGCGGCTCGCCCCCTCGCTCCGCTCGGGGGATCACCATGTCCGCTCGCCTCGCCTGGGCTCGCTCACGCTCGCCCGGCCTGCCATATGCGCTCGCCTCGTCTTCGGCTGCGGCTCGCCCGGCCTGCGGCTCGCCGCCTCGCTCCGCTCGGGGGATCACCATGTCCGCTCGCCTCGCCTTCGGCTTCGGCTCGCCGGTCAACGAAGGCGCCCTCGGTAGTCGCGATGCCAGAGGGCGAGGTACTCCGTCGCGTTCCGCCTGATCTCCTCCAGCTCCTCCGCGCTCATCCTGCGCACGGGCTTGGCCGGCACGCCCATGACGAGCCAGCCGGCGGGCACGACCTTGCCCGGGGGGACCAGGGCGCCGGCGCCGACCTGGGCGCCCTCCTCGACCACCGCCCCCGTCAGCACCACCGCGCCGATGCCGATGCGCACGTCGTCCATGATCGTGCAGGCGTGAAGCACGCAGCGGTGGCCGACGGTCACACCGGCGCCCACGAGGCACGGGAACCGCGGCGTCACGTGGAGGACCGAGCTGTCCTGGACATTGCTGTTCCGGCCGACGGTGATGTGGTTGTCCTGATCCCCCCGCACCACGGTGAAGGGCCAGATGCTGGCGCCCGCCTCGATCGTCACGTCTCCGATCACCTGGGCGGCGAGGTCGACGTAGGCGTCCGGATGGACGCGGGGCGTGCGGCCCGGAACCTCCCTGATCATGGCGGGAGCGTACCCCGCATCAGATCACCCGCGCGCGGCGCAGCGCCGCGATCTCCTCGGCGCCGTAGCCCAGCTCGGCGAGCACCGCCTCGGTGTCCTCGCCCAGGAGCGGCGGGGCCTTGCGAAGTGCGGCCGGCGACCGCGAGAGCTTGACCGGGTTACCCAGGGTCTTCAGTGGGCCCGCCTGCGGGTGCTCGTACTCCTGCACCATGCCCCGCGCCTGCGCGTGCGGATCGGCAAGCGCCTCGGGGAGGGTGTAGATGGGCCCGGCGGGAATCCCCGTCTCCTCGCAGCGGGCGAGCCAGTGGGCCCGCGGCTTGTGGCGCGTCACCGCCTCCACCAGCGCCTCCAGCGCGGCCCGATTCTGCACCCGGTCGCCGACGGTCTTGAAGCGTGGATCGTCCACCAGGGCCTCGAGGCCGAGCAAGCCGGCGAACAGCGGCCAGAGCTTGCTGTTGGCGGCACCCACGGTGAAGTGGCCGTCGCTGGCCCGGAAAGCCTGGTAGGGCGCGTTGAGGCGGTGGGCCGTGCCCAGCCGCCGGGGAATCTGGCCCGTGTACCAGTACTCCGTGGCCTCCCACGCCGACAGCGCCAGTCCCGCCTCGAACAGCGAGGTGTCCACGAGCTGCCCGCGCCCGGACACGCGCCGGGCCCGCAGGGCGCAGAGGATCCCGAAGACGGCGAAGAGCCCCGCGCCGAGATCGGTGATGGGCACGCCCACCTTCACGGGCGGTCCGCCCTCGCTGCCCGTGGCGCTCATGATGCCGCTCATGCCCTGGGCCACGAGGTCGAGGCCAACGCGGCCAGCGTAGGGCCCCGTCTGGCCGAAGCCGGAGATGGAGCAGTAGATGAGCCGCGGGTTGCGCGCGGCGAGCGTCTCGTAGTCCACGCCCAGGCGCCTCGCCACGCCGGGCCGGTAATTCTCCACGAGGACATCCGCCGTCGCCGCGAGCTTGCTGAGGACCGCGACGCCATCCGGCTTCGTGAGGTCGAGGGTGATCCCGCGCTTGTTGCGGTTGACGGCGAGGAAGACAGCCGACACGCCGGGGGCCTGGGGCAGCCCGGGCCGGCGGCCGGGCTCGCCCTCCGGCGGCTCCACCTTGAGCACCTCGGCCCCCATGTCGGCCAGCAGCATGCTACAGAAGGGGCCCGCCATGTCCTGGGTCTGGTCGATCACCCGAAGGCCCTGCAGGGCGCCCGTCGCGCTGCCATGCGTCGTCGCGTGCGTCGTCATTGGCGAGCCCGCCGTAGGCTAGCACAGCTGCCCGGAGGATGGAACCGATGCCGGTTTCACGGGGTAGAATGTATGGAGTCGGCGCGCCCGGCCCGCCGGTGCACTGGCCGCGAGACCCAGCGTGAGCCGACTCGCACACCGACTCCACACCATCACAGACCCAGGAGGCTCCTTCTGTGAACACCCCTGATCCGGGTAATGAGGTCCTCGTGACGCGTGACGGCCCCATCGTTACCCTCACCTTCAACCGCCCCGAGGCACGTAATGCCATGACGTGGGGTATGTACGAGCGGCTCCACCAGACCTGCGAGGCGGTGGACGCCGACGACTCCATCCGCGTTCTCGTGCTCAAAGGGGCGGGGGGCAAGGCCTTCGTGGCGGGCACCGACATCAGCCAGTTCACCAAGTTCGAGACCGCCGAGGACGGGCTCCGCTACGAGCGCGACGGTGATGAGCGCGCGGGCCGCATAGCCCGCGTCGAGAAGCCCGTGATCGCCCAGATCCAGGGCTTCGCCGTCGGGGGCGGCTTCGGCATCGCGGCCGGCGCCGACATCCGGATCGCCACGCCCGATGCCCGCTTCGGGGCCCCCATCGCGCGCACCCTCGGCAACTGCCTCTCGATGCGGGCCTACGCCCGCTACCTGGATCTCCTCGGCCCGTCACGCCTGAAGGAGCTGATCTTCACCGCGCGCTTGCTCTCGGCCGACGAGGCGCTGGCCGCCGGGTTCGTCCACGAGATCGTCCCCCCCGAGCGGATCGAGGCGCGGGTGCGCGAGGTCGCCGAGACCGTGGCCTCGCATGCCCCCATCACCTTGCGGGTGACCAAGGAGGCGATCCGGCGCCTGCAGGCAGCGCGCCCGCTTCCCGACGGGGACGATCTCATCGCCTTGACCTATGGCAGCGCCGACTTCCGGGAGGGCGTGCACGCCTTCCTCGAGAAGCGCCCGCCGCGCTGGACCGGCACGTAGCGACGGTCGGCCGCGCGCGCGAGTCAGGCCCGTCACCCCGCACAGGCCATCGCAACCGGACGGCCCGCTGTCGCATCCAAAGGACGCGGGGGCGACCCTGGGCCCCGCGGAATCCCACGCCGTAGCGAACCCATGACGCGGAGGGCATGCGATGGCTGGAAAGATCGCGAGCGAGCTCAAGGCCAGGACCGACGAGAGCTGGGCGACCCTGACCCGCCAGCTCCGGGGCATGGAGCCCCACCTGGAGCGGTCCGACGCGCCAGGCGAGTGGACCACCCGCCAGGTGCTCTGCCACCTCCTGTTCGAGCCGGGCTGGCAGCCCGCGGAGTTCCTCAGACAGTTCTCCGAGCGCGATCTGCCCGACCGCGACATCGCGACCGGCCTGGCGGAGGTGACGCCCGAGCGCAAGGCGATGACGCTCCCGCAGCTGATCGACGCCCTCGACGCCCAGCGCCGTGCGATCTTCGCCTACGTGGACACGCTGAGCGACGCCGAGCTCCAGGGGCGGAAGGCCCGCATCCCGCTCTTCAAGCAGATCCAGGGCAGCGAGGAGGTCCCCATCGCCGTCTATGTCGGCGCGCTGTTCGGCTACCACTGGAACGACCACGCCGGGCAGGTCGCGAAGATCCGCAAGGCGGCGGGCCTGCCGGACGCGACGTAGCGGCGGCCACCGGCCATGCCGCGCACGATCCAGCAGCGGGGTGGCGTGCGTACCTGCGGAGGAAGATCCTCGGGTCCGCCTGACGTCACCTCCGTCGCGCGTGGCGACCGAAGAAGCCTCCGTCGGGGCGTGCGTGGGCGTGGTAGTGGTGGGGGATGTTGCGCATGTGATCGTCCACCCAGAACTCGCCGAGGCGCGCCGCGGCCACCTCGCGCAGGCAGGCGAGCATGTGCGCGACGTGATCCGGCGGCGGCGCGGTCCCGTGCCGGCGCCAGACCACCATCGGCACCTGACAGACGTCGCACTCGGCGATCCAGCAGATCTCATCCTCGTGATACCAGGGCGTCATCCGCGCCGCCCGGCAGAGATCGCAGCCGGCGGCACGGGCGGAGCCGGAGGCCGCTGCCTCGCCACCGTCGGTGCCGGGCATGGGCTCCCCCTACGACAGCCGCTCGTAGAGGACGTGCCGGCGGTTCTTCGTGTGCGGCCGCACCTGCCCGGGCCAGCGGCCGCGGTCCACGGCGGCGGCCCAGGCCTCGCTCGTGAGCACCTCGGGGCTCTCGAGCTCGTAGAGCGCGTTGTAG
>JACPIQ010000089.1 GCA_016188005.1 Candidatus Rokuibacteriota bacterium
CCGCCGGGCTGGTCGCCGACCTCGAGGAGTGCTTGGGGCGCCGGGTCGACGTGCTCACCGAGGGCGCGCTCCACTGGTACATTCGCGACCGGGTGCTTCGAGAAGCCGTCCCCCTGTGAAGGACGACCGGCTCTCCGCCGCTCCCACCCCTGATCTGGGCGACTCGATCCCCCGAACGTGGGGCCCTGGGCGCGGCCTGATCCCCCTCGCCTATGAGTGCCTGTTCGTGGCAACATCCCCCCGTGGCCCGCAACGACCAGGTCACCCGCCAGTGGCACCTCCTGCGACGCCTGGAAGGCTCGACCGGGCTGACGCTGCAGGCGCTCGCCGAGGGACTGCCTGACGACTTCCCCAGGCACCTCCGCACGGTGCGCCGGGATCTGGCGGCGCTGGAGGGCGCCGGCTTCCCGCTGGTGACCGAGCGCGCCAGCGGCCAGACCCGGTGGAAGCTGCTCGACGGCTTCCGGCGACTGCCGGCGCTCGGGTTCGCTCCCTCGGAGCTCATGGCGCTGGTGTTCAGCCGCGACCTGCTCCGTCCGCTCCAGGGTACCCACATCCACGCCGCGCTCGACTCCGCGTTGACGAAAGCGTCGGCGGCGCTGCCGCCGGCTGGCCTCGACTTCGTCCGCCACATGCGCGAGTTCCTCTCGGTCCGATTCGGCCCGCACAAGACCTACCGCGCGCACCGCGAGGTGATCGAGCGCGCGAGCCGCGCGATCGCCGACCGGCGGACCGTCCAGATGTGGTACCTGTCTGCGTCCAGTGGCAAGACCGGTCGCCGCGAGGTCGACCCCTACCATCTCTGGTACGCGGCGGGCGGGCTCTACCTGATCGGCCACTGCCATCGCCGGCGGGACGTCCGCATGTTCGCGGTCGAACGGATTCGCTCCCTCACGATCACGGACCACCCGTACCAGCTCCCCCTCGGGTTCGACGTCGAGGCGTACGTGCAGGACGCGCTCGTGGTGATGCGGGGCCGGCAGATCACCGTCGAGCTGCTGTTCGACCGGCCCACTGCCGCCTGGGCGCGGGACCGCGTCTGGCACCCGAGCCAGGAGCTGGCGCCACTCCGGGACGGCAAGCTCCGGATGATGCTCCGCGCCGCCGACACCAGGGAGCTGGTCGGGTGGATCCTGAGCTTCGGCCGGGGCGTGAAAGTGGTCCGCCCGGCCGCGCTGAGGGACAAGGTGCGGGAGGAGGCGCTGGCCCTCTCGCGTCACTGAGGGGTCGCGATGACCGTCAGTCCCAGCCGGCGGAAGTCCTCGTCGAACGCGAAGCAGGGCATGCGCTCGAGCAAGGTCGTGACCACGACGAACGAGATCGCGTCGCAGAGCGAGAGGCGCCGTTCGCGACCGTATCTCCGGAAGACGTCGAGGGCCTGGGCGCGTACTTCAGCCCCGTACTCGACGAGACGAAGCCGAGGGTACAGGTCGTTGACAAAGGTCAGCGCGGACGCGTGGCCGACGCGGTACCGAAGCAGCGTCACCGTCTCGCTGACGACGTCCCACGTCGTCCACAACGCGACGCGGGCCGCCATCGCCCCGGTGACGAGGGGGTGGGCCTGCGGGTGATGCGTGTCGCGGGGGTCGAGGCAGGCATGGAAGAACGAGGTGTCGCAGAAGACGCGCGGTGGCAGCGGCACGACCGCCTCAGGCCTTGCCGCCGTACAGGTGCTCCTTGACGTGGCCGGAGATGTTCCGGCGCGGCCCCCGATGCTTGGGCAGCTTTCGCATCAGCTCGAGCAGGGCCCGGGCCGCCGCGCCCGGTTCGGGCTCGGGCAGGGCGGCCCGGAGCTCGGCCACGACCTCGTCCCGCACCGTGATCTGCACCACGCTCCCGCGGTCTTGCTTGACCTGGCGCACGAGCTGCGGCAGCCGCCGGCGCGCCTCGGTGATCGATACGCGTGTCATCGTCCCCCTCCCGGGGACAGCCGCCCCGCCTGGCGGCTTCCGGCCTGGTCGGGCACGGCTCCCCCGTGTACAGCGATGTACGTTCCGGAGCCATTCTCGCGTGACCCCGGATGTCACGGCAAGTGTGTACTGTGGGTGACACTTGGGCCATTGGCCGGCCGCGCCAACCATCCGGGGCCGTGATCTCTTCCCGGTGCGCGATGGCGGGACGCGAGGCACGGCGATGACGATGCGGGCAGCTGCCCCGGTAGGAACGCGTCAGAGGGAGGCCGGAAGATCGCCAAGCGGAGCGACCTGATCTGTCACAGACGGCGGATACGTTGCAGGCTATAGATAGTCCGACGACCGAGTCGTGCGAGGCCCGTCGGGGCTACGCAGGGTGACCATGCAATCGCGGGCGAAGTTCGCGGACGTGTCCAAGCGAATGGGCGGTAGTCCGCTGCACGACTGGCACCGTGAGGTCGGCCAGGAGCGCGGCGCCCCGGTTGGGAAGCGATGAAGGAGTTCACAGAGGCGTTCTGCGCACTGACGAGCCACACGCCGATGCTGTGGCAGTGTCGCCTCTTTGAACGCTTCATCACCGGCTCGGTTCCGTCAGTCTGCGACGTTCCCACGGGGCTCGGCAAGACGTCGGTGATCGCGATCTGGCTGCTCGCGCTCGCGAGACAGGCGACGTGGGACGTCCCCTCTGTTCCACGACGGCTCGTCTACGTCGTCAACCGCCGCACGGTCGTCGACCAAGCGAGCGAGGAAGCGGCGAGCTATCAGCGGGCGCTGCGTGACGGCACCGGCGATGCGTTGCGTGAGGCGCGGGACGCGCTCCTCCGGCTCTGTGTGGATCCTCACGATTCCGCGTCACCGCTCGCCGTCAGTACGCTGCGCGGTGAACTCGCGGACAACCGCGCGTGGCAGGCCGACCCATGCCGTGCGACGATCATCGTCGGGACGGTGGACTTGATCGGAAGTCGCCTCCTGTTCTCCGGTTATCGATCGGGCTGGAAGATGCGCGCGTTCGACGCTGGGCTCATGGGCCAAGACGCGCTCCTCGTGCACGACGAGGCACACCTGTCGCCTGCGTTCGGTGCACTCGGAAAGGAGGTCGCGCGCGTACAGCGCGACGCGGCTGACGCCACGCGTGCGCTCCGCGTGCTCGAGCTCTCCGCTACGCAACACACCGGAGACGGCACCGACGTGTTCTCACTCACGGAGGCCGAACGGGCGGAGCGTTTGGCCGCGCGCCGGATCGGGGCCGCCAAGTCGCTGCTCATTCACGATCTCCCGGAGACCGATGATCTCTCGTCGAGACTCGCGGAGCTCGCGTTGCGGCACCGGGACGCGAAGGTGCGCGTGCTCGTCTACGTCCGGCGGCCAGAGTCCGCACAAAAGGTCGCTGCTGCACTCCGCCACGACGTCGGGGCAGAGCGCCTCGCACTGCTCACCGGAACTTTGCGCGGCCACGAGCGGGACGCGCTCGACAGTGGCAGCGCCGCGTACAGGCATCTCCGCGCCTACGACAAACGCCCGCCAGTCGCTGAGACCGTGTACGTCGTGGCGACGTCGGCAGGCGAGGTCGGCGCGAACCTGGACGCAGACCATCTAGTCTGCGATGTGACGACGCTTGACTCGATGATCCAGCGCCTCGGCCGCGTGAATCGACTGGGACGGGACAGCGAGCAGTTCTTCGCACAGGTCGACGCCGTGTTCGAGGCGTGGCGCTCGAAGAACAGGACGAAGTCCGACGACGAGGGGGAAACCAAGCCGCCGTTCGAGGTCGCCCGCGAGAAGACGGTCGCCATTCTGCGGCACCTGCCGCAGCGCGGCACCGGGCACGACGCGAGTCCTGGCGCCCTGCGCGGGCTGCTCGACGACCCAGCCGCGCGGAGCGCGTTCGCACCGCCACCGCCTGAGCTGCCATGCACAGACGTTCTCCTGGATGCGTGGGCGCTGACGTCGATCCGCGACGCCCTCCCGGGTCGGCCGGCCGTCCACCCGTTCCTTCACGGCGTCGAAAGCGATCCGCCGGAGACGGTCGTCGCGTGGCGGGACGAGGTCACGGACCTGGGCGCGCTGGCGCGTTCGGCAGCCGATGACGTTATGGAGTGGCTCGACGCGCATCGACTCCTCGCGCGCGAGACCCTGACCGACTCGCCGGCGCGAGTCGCCAAGGTTCTCATCGCGCTCGCCAAACGTCAGACGCGGCTCGGCGGGCGCTTCGATCCGCTCGTGGTCCCGAGCTTCGGGGCTCCGTTCGTGCTGGCAGGCCTCGACGTGGATGCGGTGGACGCGAAAGATGTCTCCCGACGCATCGGAGACGCAACGGTCCTGCTCCCTCCGGCCGCCGGTGGCCTCGATGATGCAGGGATGCTTGCGGAGTCGCTCGCGAATACGTCCGTCGCGGACGTCGCCGATGTCCGCTCCGATCCGGCCCGCGCCCGCCTTCGGGTGCGCCTCGAGCGGAACGAGGAGGGCGACTGGATCACGCGCGTCCTCGGCGACGTGGGTGGTCCCGCGCAGTCCACAATCACCGCGAGCACGCTCGCGGCGGCAATCCAGCAGCTCGGCACAAAGCTGCGCCAGGCGAACGAGCCGAGCGTGGAGAAGATGCGCCTCGTGCTCGCTGAAGACGAGGATGGTCCAGCGGCTGCACTGGTGTCGTTCGGCATGCCACGCCAGGCGGACACCGCTTTCGAGTCCTCGGCCGCTGCCCCCGAAGAGCAATCGCTGCCCGAGCATCTCGATGCAACGGGCGAAGCGGCACGCCGCATCGCGCGGCATGCGGGCCTTCACGAGGCTGTCGCTGGCGCGCTCGTCGCCGCCGCTCGATGGCACGACGTTGGTAAGAACCGGACCGTATGGCAACGAGCCATCGGAAACTACGAGGCCGGCAAGGGGCTCGCGAAGACGAGTCACGGCCGTTTCGACTACGGCATCTGCTCCGGATATCGACACGAACTCGGGTCCCTGCTCGACGCGATGCGTGATGCCGAGATCGCCGCGATGCCGGAGCGGGATCTCGTGCTCCACCTCATCGCCTCGCACCACGCCCGATCGCGCCCCCACTTCCCAGACGCCGCATGGGATCCGACCGCGACCGACGAACAGAATCACGCCGCCGTCGCCGAGGCGAGTCGCCGTTACGCGCGCCTCCAGCGGCGGTTCGGACATTGGGGCCTCGCATGGCTAGAGGCGCTCATGAAGTGCTCGGACGTCGTCGCGACCCTGCGCGGGCCAGCAGTTAAGGAACTCCCTCAATGAGTCGGCCCGCACCCGGGATCGTTCTCGACGTTGACGTCCGGAACCCGGGCCAGTTCTTCGCGTGCTGCGGCGTGCTCGAGATGGCGTCGCGACTGTGGCCGGACGCCGAGGTTCAGGGATGGTTCGAGGCTGCGGAGTTCTGCGTCATCGTCCCCGGCGTCGACGAACCACTGCGGGCGCTGGCGGATCGACTCGTCACGACCAAGCCTCTCGTTCAGCCGTGTCCCGACGCGCCACGGTTCGAAGCGAACATCGCTCCGGTCTGGTTCGAGCCGGTCAAGCTGCGGCTCGATTGGTGGTTGACGCCCTCTGGCGCGGCAACTTCCGACCCGACGCTCAAACTCTGGTCGGGGAACCAAGGCGCGGCCAAGAACATCTTTCCTGGCTTGGAAGAGGCCTTGCCTCGGGTACTGGGGCCCGACGCCCCACCGGGCCGTGATTTGTTTCGACGCCGCACACCGATGTCCGGACGCCTCGGAGTCGACCCCGGCCCGGCCTGGGACGCACTTGATGTCGGTTTCTCGCCGAACGAGCAGAGCTTCGACGTCGACACCGCGCCGGTCACCGAGGTCCTCGGCGCCGTCGGCCTTCAGAGGTTCCGCCCTGCGCGAACCGGCCGTCGCGACCTCGCCTTCGCGGTCTGGTCCGAACCACTTCCGGTGGTCGCCGCTCGCGCGGCAGCGGCATTCGCATTGCCTGGACGCCGCTACCGCTTCGCGGTGAACAACCGCGGAAAGTACAAGTCCTTCGGCTACGCCGAGGAGATGGAGGAGAGGGAATCATGACGGAGACAAGGATGGGCTGGGGTGAACTGGCCGAGAGATGGCTGAAAGACGACGGGCCGGCTGCCGTGGTCTGCCGCGAGTGGCTCGTCCCCGTGGGGGGGCGGGACTCGATCCTCTTCCCCCCGACCTTCGCGGCGGACACAAGAGGCCAGTCGAACTACAACGTCGACACACTTGGAGACGGAACGAAGAGCGTGCTGATCGACAGCGTTGGGGCACAGGCCAACCGCATGGAGCCGTTGTTCAAGGATGAGGCGTACGTGAAGCTGGTTCCGCAGATCGTGATCAAGGCGGGCGACAAGGCGGTGTCGCTTTTGGATGCCGGGCACCGTGCCGCCGACGCGATCGTGCGGTACTCGCCGCTCGGTGCCGACCTTCGGGCCGCCTTTCTTGAGCTTCGCGACAAGGGAGACGCAAGGAAGCTCGCAAAGCTTGCGCCGACGTCTCTCGTCTTCGGCGCGTGGGATTCGCGCGACACCGAGACGAAGATCCCGCGCCTGCTCGCGTCGACGATTCGTGCCTACGGCGCGGAGCTGCTGACGAGGTCTGCTCAGTACAACCCGCCCGTCGACTACATTGCGGCCGGACTCATCGATGGGGACGACAAGCAAGCCCTCGATGCGGCATCGAGCCTCGGGTTCCGGCACGCTCCGGCCACGGGCGCGTTGGGCGGCGTGATCGCACGCAAGGAGATCCGCCGAGAGGTGGTTCTGAGCCTCGTGGCCCTGCGCGCTCTCGGGCCTGCGGGAGAAGCCGGTGCGCCCGTCCGGCGCTACATCCTGGGCCTCGCGCTGGTCGCGATGACTTACGAGCGCCCTTTCGCACTCCGGCAAGGCTGTCTACTCGTTCGCGACGCCGATCGCGAGGGCGGCAAGCCCTCCTGGGAATGGGAGACGGTCGCGCATACCGGCAAGCGTGAGACGGTGGCGCCCGACCACGGCGCGGCGCTGAAGTTCGCCCAAGACGCGGCCGCGAAGTTCGGGGTCGGTGACGCGAAGAGCGTCGACTTCGATCGGAAGGGCGCGAACGCCGCCATCGCAGACGAGAAGAGCGGTGAGAAGAAGAAGGGTGGTGGGCGCAAGCGTGGCTCACGAGGCGGTGCAAAGCCGGAGAAGAACCGCGGCAGCAATCCCGCGTGATGAGCACCTGGCTCTGCATCGAGGTCACCCTGCTGGCCGCGCGATACCACGGCCGTCGGCGGGGCGGCGAAGAGGCCGAGTGGCCCCCAGCGCCCCATCGACTGTTCTCCGCGCTGCTGGCTGCGGCCCACCTCGGGACCCGTACCTTGGAATGGTCGGAGGCGAAGGCGCAGGCGTTCCGATGGCTCGAGGAGATCGACCCGCCGGAAATCGTCGCGGCGTGTGCCACTCCATCAAGCCCGTTCACTCTGTCGGTACCCAACAACGACATGGACGTGATCGCGCGGGAGTGGGCACGCGGCAAGGAAGAAAAGAAACCGAGCGAGCTGCGCGCCCTCAAGACGCTACGTCCGCATCGTCTCGATGGCGACGCGACGGTGTGCTTCTGCTGGCGGCTCGATGGCTCTGGCGCATCGCGCGCGCATGCGGAGGTGCTATGCGCGGAGGCGCGGCACCTGCACCATCTCGGACTCGGCATCGATCTCGTCGTCGGGCTAGGGCGGATCCTCACTCAGACCGAGAAGGACGCTCTACCGGGTGACGTCTGGATCCCCGATCCGCGGGGGGACTCGGCGCGAGCGCCGATGCGCGGCTCCTTCGACGAACTCGTCGAGCGGCACAGGGCGTTTTTGGAGCGCGTGAGCGGAAAGCGCATCAGTCCACCAACGCCGCCTGCCGTGGTCCGGCGGGTGGACTACGGGCGGCGGGCCGCCGGCGAAGCCAGGCGTGCGCACGCCTTCGTTCTCGCGACTGCGGAGGGTGCCATGGCGTCGTTCGACGCCAAGCGATGTCTCCACGTCGCCGCGTGGTTGCGGCACGCTGCTCACCGCGCGGCGCAAACACTACGGCTCGACGAGCCGTTCACCAACTCGTTCGTGTGCGGTCACGGCGAGGACGACTCCACAAGGGCCCGGAGGTTCTCGTACGTCCCGCTTCCGTCCATAGGGCACCCCCACGTCGACGGCCGCATCCGTCGAGTCCTGATCGTCGAGCCGCTCGGCGACACGGATCCGTGCGCGCCGACCGTGGTGCGCGCGCTCGCAAACGGAGAACTTATCGACGAGCGCGGCGCGGTGAGGGCACTGCTGCGCCCCCCGGGACGCGGCAAGGACGCCATGGAGATCATCCGCCGGTACGTCGCGGCGGCGACGACGTGGGGGAGCGTGACGCCGGTGCTTCTGCCGGGGCTCGACGACCGACGTTCGCGCAAGGCTGCCGGGCTGGTGTTGAAGGCGCTCGGGCAGGCGGGCTACCCGACGCCCGTCGCCGAAGTGAGCGTCCAGGCCGAGCCAGTCTTCGCGGGCGCAGCCATGTCACGCGAGTACGTCGTCGCCGAGCATCTCCGCCACTGGCCGCGGGTTCATGTCATCGTGCGCTTCTCCGAGCGAGTGCCGGGGCCCGTGATCGTGGGTGCGGGACGGCACTCGGGCCTCGGCGTGTTCGCCGCCCTCGAAGATTGAAGAAGGAGCTGGAGGTGATTAGGGCCTGGCATCGATCGGGCGAAGCAGGTGACCGGCGCCGGACGCAATATCGGTCCCCTTTGGGCCAGAGTACGGCGCGTGCCCAGTCTCCGGTCACTCTCGGTTATACTCGCCACTTCGGCCTCGGCCTGTTCATGCCTGCCAACGGCGTCGAGCTGAGGTGATGCTGCCCGAGAACATTGAGGCCCGAGATGCCCGGGGTGACACCACGCCGCCCTTCCTGCCCGTCCGCATGCTCAACGAGTTCGCGTACTGTCCCCGCCTGGGGTACCTGGAGTGGGTGCAGGGCGAGTTCGCCGACAACGACGACACCGTTGAGGGGCGGTACCACCACCGGAACGTCGATCGCACCCAGCAGCGGGCTCGACCACGCGGCGAGGGCAACGACAACGAAGTCCCGAAGATCCACGAGCGTTCGGTGTGGCTAGGGGCAGAGTCGCTTGGCCTGAGCACCAAGATCGACCTGCTCGAGGGCGAGGGGCGCCGCGTCACCCCAGTGGACTACAAGCGAGGCAAGCGTCCCCACGTCCCCCAAGGCGCCTACGAGCCCGAACTGGTCCAGCTCTGCGCCCAGGGATTGCTGCTGAGGGACCACGGCTATGAGTGCGACGAGGGCGTGCTCTTCTTTGTGGGCTCCCGTGAGCGCGTCAGGGTCGTCTTCGACGATGAACTCGTCGCGCGCACCGTGCAGCTGGCAGCCGGAATGCGCGCGGTTGCCGCTGCCGGGCCGATTCCGCCACCGCTCGTGGACAGCCCCAAGTGTCCCCGGTGCTCGCTGGTGGGCATTTGCCTCCCGGACGAGCTCCGGTACCTCACCGTTGGCGAGGGCGCCGCGGCCCCGCCCCGCCCGCTGGTTCCCGCCCGCGACGACGCGCTGCCGCTGCACGTGCAGCACCCGGGCGCGCGGATCCGCAAAGATGGCGAAGTGCTGCAGATCGTCGACGACGACAAGGTGATCGGGGAGGCGCGGCTCGCCGAGACCTCGCAGGTGGTCCTCTTCGGGGCCGTCCACGTGACGACGCCGGTCGTCCAGGAGCTCTGCCAGCGGGGCATTCCCGTCTGCTACCTGTCGAGCGGCGGCTGGTTCTACGGCATCACGCATGGCATGTCCCACAAGAACGTGGAGCTTCGCCGGCGCCAATATGCGGTGGCCGGTGATCCCGCGCGGTGCCTGGCGCTCGCTCGACGGTTCGTCCAGGCGAAGATCGCCAACTGCCGCACGCTGCTCCGGCGCAACCACCCCTCCCCTGCCGAGGATCTGCTGTCGGACCTGAAGGGGGACATCCGGCGAGCTGGCCAGGCCGACCGACTCGATGTGCTCCTTGGTGTGGAAGGGACGGCGGCCCGCCGCCACTTCTCGGCCTTCGCCGAGATGCTCCATCCCGACGAAAGCGAGGCGGCGACGTTCGACCTAGAGTCCCGCAACCGTCGCCCGCCACGAGATCCGGTCAACGCGCTGCTCTCCCTCGCCTACGCCATGCTGACGAGGGAGTGGACCGTGGTGCTCTTCTCCGTGGGCTTCGATCCCTACCTCGGGTTCTATCACCAGCCCCGGTACGGGCGGCCGGCCCTCGCCCTCGACCTCATGGAGGAGTACAGGCCGCTGATTGCGGACTCCCTCGTCCTCACCGTGGTGAACAACGGGGAGTTGCGGTCGGAGCACTTCGCGCGAGCCCCCGGCGCGGTCTCGCTGACCGCAGCCGGTCGCCGCAAGTTCATCGAGGCTTACGAGCGCCGGATGAGCCAGGAGGTCACACATCCCGTCTTCGGGTACCGCATCAGCTACCGGCGGGTCCTGGAGGTCCAGGCGCGCCTCCTGGCGCGACACTTGAGCGACGAGATCTCTGAGTACCCATCGTTCACGACCCGATGAGCGAGTGAGTGATGCGGCGGGTGTGCCTCGTCAGCTACGACATCTCGGACCCCAGGCGGTGGCGCCAGGTCTACCGGACCATGCGGGGATTCGGCGAGCATCTCCAGTTGTCGGTGTTCTCCTGCGACCTCACGCCGGCGCAGCGCGTGACGATGATCGCGGCCCTCGAGGAGGCGATCGACCGGGACGACGATCAGGTCCTTCTGATCGACCTCGGGCCGTCGCAGGCCCAGCCGATCCAGCAGATCGAGGCTCTCGGCCGGCCGCTCTCAGTGCGGGACCGCAGCCCGGTTGTCCTGTGAAATCGAGACGGCTTGCCGCCGCGCTCTCGGCGAGGGGTCTTGTGCCACGACATCCCGCTGAGGCGCTCGCGGAGCCGCTAAAGTACCGTCCCGTCGGGGGGATCCGGCGTGGCCCAGGCTCGCTCGCTTCATTGTTGTTGGCGGGTCGCGCCGGCCGGAATGCGTACCGCTCGCGTTGCCTGCTGTATGTACCTGATGGATCGTGCGGTATGATAGCGGCCGGTTTCCGCGGCGTCGACGCCGCGGCTCCATTGAAGCGGCCCCAGGCGAGTCAGGACGTCCTTGGCATCAGAGCAGGTTTCCGCGGCGTCGACGCCGCGGCTCCATTGAAGCGCACCCAGCTCATGGAGTATCCCCGGATGAACCCCGGCGGTTTCCGCGGCGTCGACGCCGCGGCTCCATTGAAGCCCGACGACGGTGAACGTCATCCCTGGATCAGGACAGGGTTTCCGCGGCGTCGACGCCGCGGCTCCATTGAAGCCGGCGATGAGCCGG
>JACPIQ010000090.1 GCA_016188005.1 Candidatus Rokuibacteriota bacterium
CGCGCCTCCGCGGTAGCGGCGGCTGAAGTCACGCAGGGCCTCCACGGCGACGTCGATCCCGACCTTGTTGCGGTACTTGAAGCAGTCGGCGACCGTCTTGGCCGCCGAGTACACGCGGACCTCGACCCCCTCGATCCTGTGGGTCTCGACGCCCTCGGTGAGGGCCGCCCCGGAGAAGCGCTTGACCCTGAGCCGCGGGTAGTCGAGCTGCGGCTTGCGGGCTTTCTCGGGCAGGGCGATCCACACTTCCGCCGGAAGCTGTGTCGTCAGCTCGTGGAAGCGCAGCGCCGTGAGCAGGCAGATCACCGCGCTCGGGACCCGCTTCGCGACCTGGGCGAGCGCGTGGTCGGCAGTGTGAGGGTGATTGCTCACGACGTAGATCCCGCGGGCCTCACGCGCCACCTTGCCCTTGCGGACGAGCCTGTACAGCCTCCGACGCGGAATGCCCTGCCCCTCGAGGTCGGCGGCCCGCACGACCCCGAGCCGGCGAATGATCTGGAGTGTTCTCCGTTCGTTGTTGTTCGCCACGATGCCGCCATTGTACAAGACGTCGGGGTTTGTTCACAAGTCCCGACGTTATGTTCTGCTCCGCGGCGCCGGCGCCGCTCACTTCCCGCCCGTCACCTCGGCCAGCATCCGCAGGATGTCCGCCTCGATGCCGCGGATGTCGGCCTCGATCTCCTCCAGGGGGCGCGGGGGCGTGTAGCGGTAGAAGTACCGGTTGAAGTTGATCTCGTAGCCGACGAGGCCCACCTGGCCGTCCTTCGGGTCGCGCCTGTCCACGTCGATCCAGGCGTCCGGGACATGCGGCGCCACCTCTCGCGCGAAGAAGGCCTCGACGCTCTCGCCGAGCGGCACGCTCTCCGTATCGCGCAGCTCCGGGTCGGGCTCGGGGCTGCCCTGCCTGTCGCGGCAGATCGCCGCCGTCTCGTCACGCTTGGAAAGCGCGGAGAGAATCGCCTTGCTGACGAGGGCGGAGAGCTTCACGCCCCCCTTCCTGGCGGTGCCCTCGAGCACCCGCTCGAACTCCTCCCTGTTCTTGAACAGCGTGTCCGGTAGCGTGCGGACGAGCCTGCGGATCGCCTCCTGCTGGGCGCGTCCTTCGGCCTGCTCCCTCGCGCCCGCGGCGCCCTTCCTCTTCGACTGCGCGAGAGCGTGGAACCCCCGCTCCTCTTCGAGGCGCGCGACGCGCTCACGGATGGCCTGGAAGCTGAGCCGCAGCGGGCGCTCGACGGTGATCTTCCGAAAGCCGAAGTGGGTCGTGGGGAAGATCTTACTGACGACAACCTCCTCTTCCTTCCCGTCCTTTGCCACCGTACGCGTGTCGCCGTCCTTGAAGTCGGCGAGGATCTTCAGGACGTCCTGCGCGCGGTCGAGCGGGATCTCGCGGCGCTTGTCGCCGAGGCTTTTCCGCATCGGCACCCAGAACGACGTGGCGTCGATGAGCTGCACCCGGCCGCGGCGGTGGCGGGCCTTGCGGTTGGTGACCACCCACACGTACGTCGCGATGCCCGTGTTATAGAAGAGCTGCTCGGGCAGGGCGATCAAGGCTTCGAGGAAGTCGTTCTCCAGGATGAAGCGGCGGATCTCGCTCTCCCCGCTCCCGGCATCGCCCGTGAAGAGCGGCGAGCCGTTCATGATGATCGCGATGCGCGAACCGCCCTCCTTCGGGTCCTTGGCATGCGCCAGCATGTGAAGGAGGAAGAGGAGCTGGCCGTCGCTGATCCGCGGGAGCCCCGGGGCGAAGCGGCCCGCCGCACCCCGCTCGTGCTCGGCGCGCACGGCGTCCTCGTCCCGCTTCCAGTCCTTGCCGTAAGGGGGATTGGCGATCAGGTAATCGAAGCTCGTGCCTGCGTGGCGGTCGTTCGACAGCGTGGTTCCGTAGGCGATGTTGTCCGCGTCCCGCCCCGTCGGGTCCTTCATGAACAGATCCGACTTCGAGACCGCCCACGTCTCGGGGTTCACCTCCTGGCCAAAGAGGTGGATCTCCGCCCCGGTGTTGATCGGCGGACGGATGACCTCTCCGTTCCTTCGGAGGCCCACCGTGATGTGCTCCTTCGTGATCATGAGCATCCCGCCGGAGCCACAGCACGGGTCGTAGACGGTCCGGACCACGCCTCTCGCGCGGATGTGGGCCTCGTCCCCCGCCAGCATCAGATCCACCATCAGGTGCACGACGTCCCGCGGCGTGAAGTGCTCACCGGGGTTCTCATTCAGCGCCTCGTTGAACTTGCGCAGCAGCTCCTCGAAGATCGTACCCATCGTGGGGTTGTCGATCTTCTCCGGGTGCAGGTCCACGTTCTTGAAGCGCTCGAGCACCTGGAAGAGGAGGCCCGCCTCGTCGAGCTTGCTGATGGTGTTGTCGAAGTCGAACTTCTCCAGCACCTCGCGCATGTTCGGGCTGAATCCGGCGATGTAGTTCCGCAGATTCGCCGCCAGGTGCGGCGCGTCGCCAAGGACCTTCTCGAAGTTGTAGCGCGAGGTGTTGTAGAAGGCGAAGCCCGAAACCTTGCGGAGCTGCGGGTCGAGGTTCTCGAGCTTCTTGCCACGCAGCTCGGTCTGCTTGCCCAGGACCTTCTCCTTGGTCGGGGCCAGCACGCAATCGAGCCGCCGCAGCACCGTGAGCGGAAGGATCACGTCCTGGTACTTGCCCCGCTTGAAGGTGTCGCGGATCAGGTCCGCGACCCCCCACAGGAAGCTCACGATCTCGCTATGGTTCACTGACGTCGGTCTCCATGACCGCAGGCTCCGGCCGCAGTGTCACCGGCGCCGTCCAACGCCGGGATGAGCCGCGGCGCGAAGCGCCGTCGGCTGGATGCCAAGGTTACGCGGCACCGACCTCGACGAACTCTCCCTGCGAGCATGGTGCCGGCACCGGCAACCCGTCCTGCCTCAGGCCGTCGATGTGAAACTCCACGGCCTCGCGGATTAGCCGTAGCACTTCCTCGCGAGTTTCGCCTACTGCCACACAGCCCGGTAGGTCGGGGACATGCGCCCCCCAGCTCGTCTCTCCCTGCTCGACGACCACCATGTAGCGCATCAATCCCATGCTCACTTCTCCTTCTGGAGGCCCGCCTGCTTGAGGATGGCGTTCAATGTGCCAGGCGGAATGTCCACACTCGGCTTGCCGGCCACCGTAACGGTGCCTCGCTTGCTCGGATGCTTGTCCTGCCGGTGACTGCCGCGAGTTCGTGCCAGCTGCCATCCATCCTCAGCGAGCAGTCGAATCAGTTCTGCGACCTTCACATACTCCTCGGTATCACCCTCGTTGCCGGGCAACTGGAGCCGCAGATGTCACTCCCCATATCTTGCCATCGAAACGCCAGGTGTGGCCACGCCTTGATTGGCTGCGAGATTGTGGAGCATATGTTGGCGCGCGTGCCGGCGGACGCCGCCCAGCGGCTCACGATGCGAGCACGCGGTCGGCCGGGCTGCAAAGGGCGGCCGGTGCACGGTGGAGGTCTTGGGCGTTGGCCGGGCAGCGCCTGGACGAGCCGCCTGATCGCAGGAGAACCATCTCGACCGCCCCCTCTCATGCTGGCACGCCCACTATAGCGGCCACCCCTCGGGCGGGCAAGGGCGGCCGCGCTCGGTCGGCTCCAAGCCCGTGTCCCGGGTCGAAGGCGGGTCGCTATCACCACACGCGCTGTGCGGGCATCCGCGGGGGGCTCTCCGGGCTTTACCGGGCCCCGGAGTCGCCCTATCATCGCGGCAGACGAATTCCTGATCCGAGGAGGCGACCGTGGCCGAGCGCCGCAAGACTGCCAGGACGAAGGCCCCCGGGCCGAAGACACCGAGGACGAATCCCTTCGAGGAGGACCTCGACCGGGGGCCGGCGAACTACGCGCCGCTCACGCCGCTCTCCTTCCTCTCCCGG
This sequence comes from Candidatus Rokuibacteriota bacterium, assembly GCA_016188005.1. Taxonomy (NCBI): domain Bacteria; phylum Candidatus Rokuibacteriota; species Candidatus Rokuibacteriota bacterium. The sequence continues at coordinate 3,878 of JACPIQ010000090.1, forward strand.
GCGGCCACCGTCTACCCTGGCAAGGCCGCGGTCATCCACGGGGAGCGCGTGCTCACGTACGCGGAGTTCTACGGGCGCTGCCGGAGACTGGGCTCGGCGCTCAGGCGGCGCGGGATCGGGCGCGGGGACACCGTGGCGGTGATGGCCCCCAATGTCCCGGCCATGCTGGAGGCCCATTATGGCGTCCCCATGACGGGGGCCGTGCTCAATGCGCTCAACTACCGGCTGGATGCGCGGACCATCGCCTTCATCCTGGAGCATGGCCAGGCCAGGCTGCTCATCACCGATCGGGAATTCTCCGACACCGTGGGCCAGGCCCTGGGGATGGTCAAGCGGAAGCTCACGGTCATCGACATCGACGACCCCCTCCACGCGGGCGGGCGGCTCCTCGGCGGGAAGGATTACGAGGCCTTCCTCGCCGAGGGCGATCCCGAGTGGGCCTGGCGGGGCCCCGCCGACGAGTGGCAGGCCATCTGCCTGCTCTACACCTCGGGCACCACCGGCAACCCCAAGGGCGTCGTCTACAATCACCGCGGCGCCTATCTCAACGCCCTCGGCAATGCACTGGCCTTCGGCCTCACGCCGGCCTCCGTCTACCTCTGGACCCTGCCCATGTTCCACTGCAGCGGGTGGACGTACACCTGGGCGGTGACGGCCGCCGGCGGCACCCATGTGTGCCTGCGCCGCGTGGAGCCGGCGCTCATCTTCCCCGCCATCGAGCGCCACCGGGTGACGCACATGTGCGGTGCCCCCATCGTGCTGACCACGCTGATCCACGCCCCCGAGGAGGTGAAGCGCACGTTCGACCACGTCGTGGAGGTGGCGACGGGCGGCGCCGCGCCCCCCTCCACGGTGATCGCCGCCATGGAGGCCATGGGCTTCCGCGTCACGCACCTCTACGGGCTCACCGAGACCTATGGCCCGGCCACGCTCTGCGCCTGGCAGGCGGACTGGGAGGGGCTCGATCTCAAGGCGCGCGCCGAGAAGATGGCGCGCCAAGGCGTCCGCTACCCCACGATGGAGGATCTCATCGTGGCCGATCCGAAGAGCTTCAAGCCCGTGTCCCGGGACGGCCGCACCGTGGGCGAGGTGATGCTGCGCGGGAACACGGTGATGAAGGGGTATCTCAAGAACCCGCGCGCCACTCGGGAGGCCCTTCGCCGCGGCTGGTTCCGCTCGGGCGACCTCGCCGTCTGGCACCCGGACAACTACATGGAGATCAAGGACCGCTCGAAGGACATCATCATCTCGGGCGGCGAGAACATCTCCTCCCTCGAGGTGGAGGAGGTCCTCTACGGCCACCCGGCCGTGATGGAGGCCGCCGTGGTCGCCAGGCCCGACGAGAAGTGGGGCGAGGTCCCCTGCGCCTTCGTCACCCTCAGGCCCGGCGCCCCGCCCGTCATCGCCGAGGAGCTGATCCAGTGGAGCCGGGACAGGCTCGCCCACTACAAGGTGCCGAAGCACGTGGTCTTCGGCCCCCTGCCCAAGACCTCCACGGGGAAGATCCAGAAGTTCGTGCTCCGGGAGCAGGCGCGCGGGGCGCCGGCGTAGAGGGCGCGAGCGAGGACCTGCCGCGGCGGGGCTCAGCGGCGCGGGCGAGAGGTGCGGCGACCCTCGGACGCAAGCGAGCGCGGGATCGTCCGCACGGCGCTGTCCTACCGGCCGCTGCGCGAAGAGCCGCGCTTCCGGACAGATCTGGAACGCCCTCCGCCGCGATGCTTCAGGTGTTCCAGCATCGCCTCGAGCCCCAGGATGTAGGACTGCACCCCGAACCCGGCAACCATCCCCACACCCGCCTCCGCCAGGACCGAGTGGAACCCGCGCTTCTCGATGTTGGTGATGTGGACCTCGACGTAGGGGAACGGCACCGCGCGGAGGCAGTCGCGCAGCGCGTAGCCGGAGAATATGAAGCCAGCCGGGTTCATGACGAGCCCGTCGATCCCCTCGTCCGCCGCGCGGTAGAGCCGCTCGATGGCCTCGCCCTCGCTGTGGGTATAGAAGATGGTGAGGTCGTAGCCGTTGGCGCGCGCGTGCTCGCGCAGCATGGCGTCGAGCTCCGCGGCCGAGGTCCTGCCGTAGATCTCCGGCTGCCGCCGGCCGAGATAGCTCATGTTGGGGCCCTGGATCAGCAGGATCTGCGGCATGGAACGCCCTCACGTTTCCGGCGGTCCGCCCTGCCCACCGGCGGCTCCACCATTCGTGTGCTCCAGGTTCACCGCTCCGCCTCGAGGGTCTCGCCTGGGCTGCCGGAGGCTCAGCACTTCACCGGGTAGGTGAGCACCAGGCGGTCGGGCGGGTACCGCCTCGTCTCAGCGAAGCAGCCGACGATTCTCGGCAGAGGGTCCTCGATGTCCTTGCGATCGCGCCCTCTCTGCAGCTCCAGGTGCACATGCTCGAAGCCCGGCCACGCGCGCTGCCCCGATGTGCCGACGGCGCCGATCCGCTGGCCCCGCCTGACGCTGTCCCCGGCCGACACGGCGATCGCGGAGAAGTGGCAATAGACCGTCCGGTAGCCGTGCGCCTCGTGAGCGATCACGACGATCAGCCCGCACAGATCGCCGGTGTCCCGCGCCACGGTGACGCGGCCGTCGGCCGCCGCCAGCACGTCCGCCCCCGGGCGGCCGGCAACGTCGATGCCGCGATGCGGACTCGGCCGCGGATAGCCCTCCGAGCCCAGCCAGTCGCCAAAGCCCGCGAGAATCCGCGGAGCCCCATCTGGCGGGGCGGTCATCGCGCGCAGCAGGTGTCTCGCGGGCAGGATGACGAGAAACACCATGGCGACGACGCTGACGACCACGGGATAGAGCCGGAGCCGCCCGTCGCCGCGATACCGGCGGACGAGCCGAACCAGCGCGTTGACGAACGACCACACGACCAGCACGGCCCCGACGGCGGCCAGGGCCGGAAAGAGAAATCGCGGCGCGCGCTGGGCGATCCACGGGGAGGAGGCGCCCACCAGTACCAGGACAGTCGCCAGCAGCGTCAGCCAGAGGGTCCGCCTCGCCATCACGCGCCCTCGTGCCCGACGCCTCGACACCATCACCTCGGGGGCTTCCTGCTCCGCACCGGAACTCGATCCCGATGAGCTCATGACCACCCTCTGCCGGATCACCTATGAACAGATCACCGATCACCCCGCCCGTGCCCCTTGCCCTTGCCGTCACCCCTGCCGCGGTCCTTGCCATCGCCCCTGCGGTCGCCCCTGTCGTGACCCCGGCCGCGGCCCCGGTCGTGATCGTCATCCCGTTCCTTCCACTGCCGCTTCTCCGCCCACTCCCGTCCCCACTCATTGCCCCAGCGCGGCGGCCGCTGCCTCTGCCACTGCTTCCAGTGTCCGGGGGGGAGGCGGTAGTAGTTCACCGGCACGAGCAGGACGGGTCGCGGCACGACGCTCGGGGCGACGACAATCCAGGGGCCGTTGTACCCGGCGCTCACGTGCCAGCCGCCGTTGGCAAAGGCCCAGTACTGGCCCCCGTAGAAGAAGAGGTTCGCGGAAACGGTCGGTACGTATCGGACGGCTTGAACCTCGGGGACGACCACGAGCCGAGGCGGCGACGGGAGATGTATGCCGATGTCGACATGCACCTGAGCGCCCGCGGGCGCAGCCAAGGCGACTGCGAGCAACACAGCGACGAACACGCAGGTGAACGGTCCAAGCAGCGCGATCCCTGGAAAGAGAACTCCTCGTCTCATCGCCTCCCCCTCCGCCTCTTGATGAGCTGTTCGAATGTCGACTCTCGTCGCCGCTCGCCGGCCTGTCTATTGGAGCGTGGCCTGCCGGCGCTCGCCGAACTGGCCGCCACCGATGCAAGCGGCGGCCGGGGCCGAGCCGGGCGCCGGCGTGCCAGCCGCCCGGCGGCCGCGAACACCGAGCGGAGCATCGGGCGCGTCAGTCGGCCCGTGAAGGTGTTCTGCTGGCTCGGGTGGAAGGAGCCGAGGAGGATCACGCCATCGGGCATGCGACTCCTTGCGCCGTGACCGAAGCGGGGCAACGGGCGCGGCAGCGAGAGCCCCGCCGCGCGGCGCGCCCGCAGATAGGCGTCCCAGCCGATCCGGCCCAGGGCGACCACGACTCGCACGCGGCGCAGCAGCGCGAGCTCATCGATCAGATAGGGCCGGCAGCGCTCCATCTCGGCGGGTGTCGGCTTGTTGGCCGGCGGCGCGCAGCGAAGCGCGGCGGTGATGTAGGCGCCACGCAGGCGCAGCCCGTCGTCGCGGCCGCGCGAGATCGGCGTGTTGGCGAGCCCGGCGCCGTGGAGGGCGCGGAAGAGCCAGTCGCCGCTCCGGTCTCCCGTGAACATGCGCCCCGTGCGGTTGCCTCCGTGAGCCGCCGGCGCGAGCCCGACCACGAGGACGCGCGCGGCGGGATCGCCGAAGCCGGGCAGAGGGCGCGCCCAGTAGCGCTCGCCCTGGTAGCGCCGCGGCGGATGCGCGGCGGCCGCCTCGCGGTGACGCACCAGACGCGGGCAGCGCCGGCACGCCTCGATCCGCCGCGAGAGGGCGCGCAGCCTGGCGCTGCGCTCCTGCGCGCGGCCGGTGACACTCACCGCGCGCGGAGGTCCTGCACCCGCCGGAGCGGGGAGCCGTCCCGGCGCGCGATCGTCCGTCGTACGGGGCGCGTGCCGTCGCCGAACGTCGGCTGCCAGGAGGAGTGCTTCCCCGCCCCGCCCACCACGATGATGCTGATGTCCTCCGGCGCCCGCACGATGGGCAGCATGGCGTCCGGGGCGTCGCGGGCGCCGCGGCGCTCGATCTGATACTGCCGGTACTCCGGCCCCAGGCGCGCCAGCGGGAAGCGAGCGTGCTCGAAGAGGAACTCCTTCACCTGGCGCTTCGTGAAGCCCTCGCGCGCGATGGTGGCTGCGTGCTCGGGCCCCAGGGACAGCAGCGGCCAGCCGGCGCCGAGGAGGTTGTTGCTGCCCGCCTGGCCCATGGCGCCGGCGATGGTGCTGAGGACGCCCACGGCCGTGTTGCTGTAGTGGTCCTGGATGTTGTGCGGGCCCTCGCAGCCCATCACCGTGACCGCGCTCACGTCACGCGGCAGGCCGTGCTCGACGTGCAGCGGCTCCCAGGGGTTGTCGGCCTCGTTCTCGGCGACGCAGGAGGCGATCTTGGCCGGGCTGCCCTGGGTGGCGCGGTCGCCCGTGCCGGGCAGCCCGCCGCCGACGTTCATCAGCACGAGGCGCAAGGCCCGGCCGATGGTCAGGTTGGCTCTCGCGCCCTGGCCGAAGGCGTTGTAGCCCGAGTTGAGGCCGATCTCGCGCGCGATGGGGCCGTTGACGATGAGCAGCGGCGCGACTGGGTGCGTCGTCGCCTGGATCGAGTCGAGGTTGAAGCGGGGGTCGGCGAGGGCCTCGATGGCGGCGAGGACGACCGGGAAGTACTCCGGGCGGCACCCCGCCATGACGGCGTTCGCCGCGATGCGGTCCACGGTGGCCTCGCCCTGCCGTGGAGGCAGGACGCCGATGACCTCGCGGGGGTCGCGATCGGTCCACCGGAGGAATTCGCCCACGGCCGCAGCCGTCGGGGGCACGATGGGAAGCCCGTCGGTCCAGCCGCGCTCCTGATAGTGGGCGTCCACCTGGTCGTAGCCGCCCGGGAAGACGAAGGTCCCCGCCGCAGCACCGAGGTCGGTCATGGTCGGGTCACCGCCTTGACCACCGCCTCGAGCACCCCGTCAGCCTTGCGCAGCACCTCGTCCGCGCGGATGCCGCCGAGGGGATGGGAAACGAGGGCCAGCGGCAGCGCCTCGAGCCCCCGGTTACGCGCCTCGAGACGCGCCAGCGCCTCGAACTCGGTCGTGCCCATCACAGCCGTCGGGATGCCGCGCTGCTCGAGGACGATGGCGCCGTGGATACTCCACGACGTGCACGACCCTCAGTCGGCGCTCCCGACCAGGACGAAGTCGCAGGCGGACAGCGCCTCGACGATCTCGGGGGCCGGGGGACCTGCGACGGGCTTCTCGCGCTTGACCACCTCCGCCACGCCGTGCCGCGCCTTGAGGCGCTCGACCACCGCGAGCATGAGCATGCCCGCATTCGCCTTGCCGTTGTCGAGGATGCCCGCGCGCCGCCCGGCGAGGCTCGCCAGCCGCGGCGCCAGCGGGGTCGCGCGGGCGCGGCTCTCCGCCGTGGGGTCGTAGAGGATGATACCCGGTGTGCTCATCTCCGTCCCTCCGTTCGCGGAACGTGCCCACCCGATGGGCGGTTGGGAGACCGTCACTCCCCCGGTCAAGAGGTCGAGCCCGCCCTTGGAGGCATTGTACGCGGCGAAGGCCGGATCGCGCCGGATCCCGTCACGGTGGAGATGTGGTCGTCCGTGCCCCCCCGCTGCTGCCCGTGTTCACCGGGGCCTGTTGACTGCCGGAATCACCGTCTCGCCGAACAGTCGGACGGCATCGAGGATCTCGCGCTGGTCGGGCCCTCCCGGATGACGGAAGCGGAGCAAGAGGCCATCCACCTGCGCCTCCTCCCACCGATCGATCTGAGCGATGCAGTCGTCGGGCGTTCCCAGGATCACGTGGTCTCCGGCCTCGGGTCCGTTCCCTGCGACACGCGTGGCCAGGAGCGATTCCATCTGGCGGGCGTAGGCCTCGTTGCTGGCGTACTGCGAAAGCGAGTCCCGCATGGCTCGCTCGTACACGGTGGCCGCCTCCTGGCGGGTGTCCGCGACCCAGGCGTCCCGAAGCGCGAAGACCCGCGCTGGCCGTCCGATCCGCTGCGCGGCGTCGCGGTACCGCGAGGCCCACCGCCGGATCGTCGCCAGGGACGTCACGCGGCTGGCCAGCCATGCATCCCCCTTCGCGGCAACCCGCGGGAGCCCCACCTCGCTGCCGGCGCCTATCCAGATGGGGGGGGAGGGCTCCTGTCGCGGCCGCACCCCGAGATCGACCGCCTCGAGCGTGAAGTGCTGCCCGTGAAAGGTCACGCCGCGCTCGGTCCAGCAGCGCCGCACGATCTCCACCCCCTCGTCGAGCAGGGCACCCCGGTGGCGCATCGTCGTGCCGAACGCGGCGAAGTCCTTCGGCTGGTAGCCGACCCCCACACCCAGCACGAGGCGTCCGCCCGAGAGAACATCGATCAGCGCTGCCTGCTCGGCGACGTGGACCGGGTGATGCAAGGGCAGGAGCAGAACGGCCGTCCCGACCCGGATGCGCCTGGTTCGCATGGCGATCAGCCCGGCCGTCAGCAGGGGCGAGGTCAGCGCCTGCTCCTGGTGGTGCTCGCCCACGAGGCACCAGGTGAAGCCGCAGGCTTCGGCCACGGCTGCTTCCTCGCAGATCGCCTCGAACAGTACCCGGAGATCCCCGCCGCGCCTGGTGACGGACGGGTAGATCCCAAACTCCATCAGCCGCTCAGGCGAAGACCTTGATGAAGGCGGCGTAGCTGTCGAGCACGCCAAGCGCGGCGTCGCGCCCCAGCGGCGGCATCGTCAGGACGATGCGGTGTACCCCGGCCTTCACGTAGGCGCCCACGACCCCCGCGTCGGGCTTCGCCGACCACACCGTGACCGGGACCGGCCCGCGCCCCGCCCGCTCGGCGCGCTGACGGAGATCCTCGATGCCCGCCACGATGTCCTCCCGCCCGTGGATCGGCATCCAGCCGGCGCCACAGTCGACCGCCCGCTGGCGCGCGTGCCCGCCCATGCCGCCCATGAGGATCGGCGGGTGAGGGCGCTGCACGGGCTTGGGGTTCGCCAGGCACCGATCGAAGTTCACGAACCTCCCGTGGAACCGGGGCGCCTCGCTGGTCCAGATCTCCTTCATGGCCGCGACCCGCTCCCGAAGCACCTGCCAGCGGAGGGCGAAGTCGGTGCCGTGATCGGCCATCTCCTCGGCGTTCCACCCACCCCCGACCCCGAAGATGAAGCGGCCTCGCGAAAGCACGTCGAGCGTCGCGACCTCCTTCGCCAGGACGATCGGATCCCGCTCCACCACGAGGCAGATGCCCGTGCCGATGCGCAACCGACTCGTCACGGCCGCCGCGGCGCCGAGGGCCGGAAAGGATCGAGCAAGCATCCGTACTCGCGCGGGAGATCTCCCCCGCC
>JACPIQ010000091.1 GCA_016188005.1 Candidatus Rokuibacteriota bacterium
ACCCTTGCTTCATCCCGACGAGAGCGGTGTGAAGCGCGTCGAGCCGTTCCAGGTCCTGCCGCGCGGTGGCGGCGTTGCCGGCGCGCGATGCACCCAGCGCCCGGGCGAAGACCACCAGCGCCTCGGCCTGCGGCCACTTGCGCCACTCGAACTCGCTGGCCGGCAGCGTCAGTGCTGCCGCCTCGGTCCACTGGCCGCGCTCGAGGGCATGCCGGGCCGGGATGGCCGCGATGGCATACCCGGAGGCGAATGCCAGCGGATGCTGCATGTTGATGACGGGGATCGCCCGGACCTCGTCAATCACCTTGCGGGCCTCGGCGTCCTGTCCGAGCTGGAGGTACCCGTAGACCATGTAGTCCTGGGCGTGGAGCTTGCTCGGCTGATCGGCAACCGCGGCCGACGACCGGTTGGACTCGACGGACTCCGACCAGGCCCCGACCCGGGTGAAGACGTGCGAGGGCATGTGGCGGGCGTGCGGGGCCGCCGGCGCGATCGAGGCGTAACGGCGGGCCGCAGTGAGGCCCTTGGCCGCGATCGGCGGGTAGTCATAGCTGTGGATCAGATAGTGCGCCACGCCCGGGTGCTGCGGCTGCCCGACGAAGACCTTCTCGAGGGTCCCGGCCGCCTTGAGCTGGTTGGCGTAGGTCTTGTCGGTGGGCAGCGCCGTCATGTTGAGCGACAGCGCGTAGAAGATCGCGGCCTCGCGGTCCGCGGGATGCCGCTGCGCGAGCCGCTCCATCGCCTTCTCATACGCCAGCGCGCGGGTCCGGTGATCGACCTTCTCGAAATCGCGGTAGAAGGTTTCGAGGGCCTCGATGAAGTCTCGCTCGCGGGGCGTCCTCGGGCTGGCGGCCTTCGCGCGCTGGATCGCCTCCCAACCCTCCTCTAGGGCCTTGCGCGACTGGGCACTCGCGAGCGGGTTGCCGAGCTTCACCATCGCAGTGCCCCAGTGGGCCAGCGCGCAGCCCGGGTCGGCCTGGGCCACGGTGGCGAAGGCCTTGCCAGCCGCCTCCAGCCAGAACGAGTGGAGCAGGGCCACCGCGCGGTCGAAGTCGGCCTGGACGGAGGCGCTGCAGGAGGTGGGGAACGTGACCTTGCCGAGCTGGTCCGAGGCGTATGACATTGCGGGAACGGCCAGGAGCAACGACACCACCATCATCAGGGTGCGGAGCGCTGAGTGCATCATGAGGACCTCCGTTCTGGAGAAGAATCGCGACGGCACGGGTCCTTCGGGCCCCGATCTCTAGCCAATCTGCATCATTATACCTAGCCGTTCGGATGATACAATCAGCGCCGATCCCCCGGGGTGCCATGCCAGGAGTCCAGCTTCGCGGCGGCCTGCTTCTTCTTCTCGCCTTCGCGGCACCGGCCGCCGCGGTCGACGACGGCCCGCTCACCGCTCCGGCTGCGCCCACGGTTCCGGCGCCGGCGGTCTCACCCGAGCGGCGCTACAACGAGGGGCTCGCGCTGGCGAAGCGGCGCGACTGGCGCGGCGCGGAGGCGGCGTACCGCGATGCCCTGCGGGCCCGGCCCACGCTCGCCGAGGCCTGGAACGGCCTGGGGTACGCCCTCCGGAACCAGAGGAAGTTCGAGGAATCGGTCCGCGCGTACTACGAGGCCCTCCGCCTGCGACCCGTGTATCCCGAGGCGCTCGAATATCTCGGCGAGGCCTACGTGCAGATGGGCCGTATCGACGAAGCCCGGCGGCTGCTGGACCGACTACGGGAGCTCGGCGCGCCGGAGGCCGAGGACCTCGCGCAGGCGATCGCCGGCGCACCGCCGCCCTGAGCCGGTGGGGGCCGCCACTGGGGGCCAGCCCGGGGCGTTCTAATCGGACGCGCGGCCGACGCTCGGAATGGACAGGAGCACACGGCAGCCGGAGGGTCGGCCCTCCACTTCCTCGAGGGACTCGATCGTGATCGTTCCGCCATGCACCTCCGCGACCCGACGCGCGAGCGTGAGCCCCAGGCCCACGCCGCGCCGCGAGTCGCCTTCAGCTCCGGACCGGGCCGCGGCGGCCCTGCCGGTCGTGTCCCCGCGGTAGAACGGGGCGAAGACCTTCTCGCGATCGGCCGGTGCGACACCACTCCCGACGTCGCTGACCGCGAGGACGACGCGACCATGCCCGAGAGGCCGGGGCGAGCTCCGCCAGGTCCGGGAGTTGCCCACAGGTTATCCACTTATCCACAGCCATCCACGCCCTCGAAATCGGACGGCCTGATGCCCCTTCGCGGGCGCGTCGCAAGAAACGTGACGGCCCGGCCGTACTCGGCGCGGAGGCCATCTGCAGGCGCCAGCATTGACGGGGGACGAGGGCACCCGATGCCCGCCAGCATGCGGCCGGTGCGGCGAAGCGAAGCCTTGACAGGTCGAGGGCGGGGGGAGTTCCTCGATCGGACCGGCGCCCGCTGCCTGCGCAAGCCCTTCGCGATGGCCGAGATCCGTCGAGTGATCCAGGAGGTCCTCCCCCCCGCCACCTAGCCTCCCGCCGCACACCGGTCGTCAGTCCCGGCAACGGCGCCGTGTTCCGCAAGGGCCCGCAACTCGCTGGTCCCCCGTGGTCGGGAAAATCATCTTGACAGGGGTTGGGTTCGTATGGTGGACTCTCTGCTCGCATGGCGGACTCGGTCGGAAGTATAGCGAAGGCGTTCGCAGCGCTGGGCGTCTTCTCTACGAGCCGGCCGGAGGCGACTCCGTCGGAGATCGCCGCCGCGCTCCGGGTACCGCGGCCGACGGTCCAGCGGATCCTGAAGACCCTGATGAGCGTCGGCGCCGTCGCCCAGGATCCGGTCACGAAGCGCTATCGGCTGGGCTACCGGCTGTTCGAACTCGGGACGCTCGTGGCCGAGCTCACCGAGGTCCGGCGGGTGGCGCTGTCGCACATGGTGCAGCTGCGCGACATCGTCCGGGCCGGCGTGTACCTCACGATCGCCGAGCGGCATCACGGGCTCGTGCTCGAAGCGCTCGAGCCGCCGAGCGGCCCGGTCATGTGGAGCCGCGCCGGAGTGACGCGACCGCTCCACGCCGGCTCGATGATGAAGGTCCTGCTCGCCCATCTGCCCGCGGCCGAGATCGACGCCGTGATCCGCGCCGGCCTGGGGAAAGTGGGACCCAAGACGATCACGAGCCGGGCGGAGCTCCTTCGGGATCTGGAGACGATCCGCAAGCGAGGATACGCGTTCAGCCACGACGAGTACGGCAGTGGAGGGTTCGGAATCTCCGCCCCGATTCGCGGCGGCAACGGCAGCGTCATCGCCGGGGTCGGAGTCGGCATCCAGGCGCATCAGTTCATGAAGTCGCGGATGCCGGACGTGGTGCGAGCGGTGAAGGCGACCGCCGCAAGGATCTCGGCGGAGCTGGGATACAAGGATCTGCGTTCGTCATAGACGGAGGGGAGGAACCCATGATGGATGACGGCCGGCGAAGCGTGTGTGTCGCCCTCGTGACAGCGGTCCTCGTGAGCCTCGCGCCGGCATCGGCCGGCGCGCAAGGCAACGCGATCGTGATCGGCGCGCATCTGCCGCTGACCGGCGCGAACGCCGATCCCGCGGCACGGATGCAGCGCGGCTATCAGTTGCTCGTCGATGATGTCAACGCGCGGGGGGGGATCAAGGGCCGCCCGCTGCAGCTCGTCATCGAGGACGATCGGAACGACCCGACCACCGTGCGCGCCGCCATCGATCGGCTCGGGACGCGCGACAAGGCGGTGGGCATCCTGGGCACGTACGGGAGCGCGAACGGGATGGCCGGGGCGCAGCAGGCCGAACGCTACGGCATCCCGAACATCCAGCCGTTTACGAGCAACCCGAAGATCGTTCAGAGCGGGCACCGTTTCGTCTTCAATCTCACCGCGGGAGACGACGAGCGCTGGAACACGATCCTGAATTACCTCTTGCCGGCGTCGCGGGCGAAGCGGATCGCCGGCGTGTCCATCGAGGGCATCCATACCGCCTCCTTCAGCGCGCTGAAAGATGCGGTGGCGAAGGCGGGCGGCACGGTCGTCGCGGAGGAAGCGATCGCGAGCAAGCAGTTCGACATGGCGGCGCTCGCGACGCGGCTGAAGGAGCGGAAGCCGGACCTGCTCATCTACAATGCCACGACGGCGCAGTCGATCCAGATCCACCGGAGCCTGAAGCAACTGAACGTCAACATCCCGTGGGTGGCTCGGTCACCGAGCTTCGGACTCGACACCGACCTCGTCGCGGCGCTTGGCAAGGATCTCGACTTCGTCGTCGGCCTCGACGAGTGGTACCTCGGCATGCAGAGCGCGGGCAACGCGGACTTCGAGCGTAGCTTCCAGGCTCGACACAAGTACGCGCCAACGCGGATGGAAGCGAAGGCCTATGCGACGGCGCAGTTGATGGTGCGCGCCATCGAGCAGGCGGCGGAGATGACTCCCCAGGCGGTGCGGGACACCCTGTTGAAGGGCAAGATCCAGACGATCATCGGCGAGATGGCGTTCAAGGAGAACGGGCAGCGGCATCCCCAGAACCTCGTCGGCCAGCTCCAGGGTGGCAAGGTGGTGATTCTCTGGCCGGCAGCCGCCAAGCTGGGCGAGCCGAAGCCAGCTCCCGACTGGACGGCACGGTAGGCGACGTCCGGTGGTGACGTTCGGGCAGGTGGTGGTCAACGGGCTCGCGCTCGGAAGCATCTACCTGCTCATCGCGATCGGCCTCGTGCTCGTTTTCAGCGTGCTGAAGGTCGTGAACTTCGCCCACGGGGAACTGCTGATGGTCGGTGGCTATCTCGTCTACCTGGGTCTTGAGATCCTCCGCTGGGGCGTGGCGGGAACATCGCTGATCCTCATCGCGGGCATGGTGCTCCTCGGGGCGATCGTGTACGTCGGCGTGATGCGTCCCGCGCTGCGCCGGCCGCCGATCAACCAGCTTGTCGCGACGTTTGCCGTGGCGGTGCTGCTGCAGAACGGCGTCCAGCTCTTGCTCGGTGCCGATGTCCGTTCGCTGCGGCTCGAGTTCGCGACCGTCGAGGTCTTGGGCCTTGCCATCTACGGCCCGACGCTCGTCGGGATCGTGCTGTCGCTGACGATGCTGACGGCGTTGGCCGTCGTGCTGCGTCGTACCGAGTTCGGGATCATCGTGCGTGCCGTCGCGCAGGACCGCGCGGCCGCGGAGGTCGCCGGAATCCGGACGAGCCTGGTGTGCGGGCTGGTGTTCGTGTTCGGAACGGTCCTGGCCGGTCTTGGCGGCTTGTTCCTCGCGCTCAGCTACTCGCTCACGCCCCACGCCGGCGCCGAGTACACGCTCAAGGCCTTCGCGGTCGCCGTGCTCGCCGGCATGGGGAACATCGGCGCCGCCGCTGCCACGAGCCTGCTTCTCGGTCTCGGCGAGTCGCTGGTCGGCGTGTACCAAGGGTCGCGCGCCATCAATCTGGTGACGTACGGCATCCTGGTCGCCACGCTGATCGCGCGGCCGACTGGCCTGATCCGCGGGGAGCGCGGGTAGTCCGCCGCATGGCCCGTCGACCGGTCGTGCGGGATGTCGCGATCCTCGGGGCGGCCTCGGGGGTGTCGGCGGTCGTCGGGATCGTCACGGATCCGTATGTCGGCGGCGTCCTCACGACGGCGCTGATGTTCATCGGTTTGACGGCTGCCTGGCATCTGGTCGGCGGATACCTCGGACAGCTGTCGCTCGGGCACGCGGCACTGTTCGGAGCCGGCGCGTACGTCACCACCCACCTCGGGTCGACCACGACGCTCCCGCTGCCGGTCCTCTTCGCGGCGGGCGCGGGCGGTGCCGCGCTGACCGCGCTCGCGATGGCCCCGGCCTTTCGCGCCCGCGGCATCTACTTCGCGATCGCGACGCTCGGCGTCACCGGCCTGTCGCAGGTCGCCGCGGTGCTGCTGGCACCGGGCGGGAACCTCGGGATCGTCATGCCGTTCACGTTCGCGCCGTTCAGCCGCGCGCCGTTCTTCTGGGCGCTCGGTCTCGCCCTCGTCAGCGTCCTGACCGTGCGGCTCATCATGGCGTCGCGACACGGGCGGGCCATCGCGGCGATCCGGGACGACGAGGACGCGGCGGCATCGCTCGGCATCGATGCCCTGCGCTACAAGGTGACGATCCTCCTCCTGAGCGCGGTCCTCACGGGACTCATCGGCGGGTTCTACGCCGTGCGGACGGCGTTCGTCGATCCGGACACCGTCTTCGACGTGATGATCAATGTTCGGTTGCTGCTCATGGCGATCGTGGGCGGCATGGGCACGTTCTGGGGGCCCATCCTGGGCGCGCTCACGGTGAGCATTGCCGACGAGGCGCTCCGCGTCTACGTGGGCCCGGAAGCGGCGATGATTCTCTACGCGCTGCTGCTCTTGCTGCTCACGCTGTGGGCGCCCGCCGGCGTCGGCGCCGTGGTGCGGTCGCCGCACGGTCGCCGGCGGCGTTCCGGGGAGCGCGTGGCGACCATGCCGACCTCGAACGAGGTCTGACGGCGTGGCGCTGCTCGAGGCACGGAACATCAGCAAGCGGTTCGGCGGCCTTCAGGCCAACCGCGACCTCTCGCTCGACGTGTCGGACGGCGAGATCGTCGGGCTGATCGGGCCGAACGGAGCCGGAAAGACGACCTTCTTCAACATCGTCGCCGGCGTGTACCGGCCGGACACCGGCTCGCTTCGCTTCCGCGGGCGCGAGATCACGGGCGCTCGCCCGCACGTCGTCAGTCGCCTCGGCATCGCGCGGACGTTCCAGATCCCGCGTCCGTTCGACACGATGACGGTGATCGACAATGTGCTCGTCGGGCTGGTTCCGCGCGCGGGCGCCGCCGCGGCCGACCGCGAGGCTCGTGCGCTCGTCGCGGCCGTGGGCCTGACGGAAAAGGCGGACGCGCTCGCGTCCTCACTCAGCACGGGCCAGCGGAAGCGTCTCGAGCTGGCGCGGGCGCTGGCGACGAGGCCCTCGCTGCTTCTGCTGGACGAGGTCACCGGCGGCGTGGATCAGCGAAGCATCCCGGGGCTGGTGGAGCTTGTGCGTTCAGTGCGCGCGCGCGGGGTCACGCTCCTCGTCGTCGAGCACAACATGCGGGTGATGGCATCGCTTGCGGACCGGATCGTCGCGCTGAACCTGGGGGCGAAGATCGCCGAGGGTCGACCCGCCGAGGTCGCGCGCGACGCCGAAGTCGTCCGCACGTATCTCGGCGACACGTTCGTGACGGAGACGTCATGATGCTCGAGGTCCACGAGCTGGACGTGTGGTACGGCGACTTTCAAGTCCTCTGGGCCGTGTCGCTCACCGTCCAGGCCGGGGAGATCGTCGCGCTGCTCGGACCCAACGGGGCGGGCAAGAGCACGGCGATGAACGCGATCTCCGGGCTTGCCCGCCCGCGGCGCGGGACGATCCGCTTCGACCGCCGCTCGCTCGAGACCGAGCCGGCATACGCCCGCGCGCGGGTCGGGCTGGTCCACGTGCTCGAGCGGCGCCACGTATTCCCGCACCTCACGGTGCTCGAGAACCTCGTGGTCGGCTCGGTCGTGCCGCGATCGCGCGGCGCCCGCGCCGAGACGCTCGATGAGGTGTTTTCGCTCTTCCCGGTGCTGCAGGAGCGAAGGCAGCAGCGTGCGGGCACGCTGTCCGGGGGCGAGCAGCAGATGGTCGCCATTGGCCGCGGCCTGATGGGCCGGCCACGGCTGCTGATGCTGGACGAGCCGATGCTCGGGCTGTCGCCGAGATATCAGGCGGTCATCAGGGACACGATCCGGACCATCAACGCGCGAGGGGTCACCATCTTGATGATCGAGCAGCACGTGCAGGACACGCTCGGCGTGGCGCATCGCGCCTACGTGCTGGAGAGCGGGCGCGTGGCGATCGACGGGAGCAGCCAGTCGCTCCTCGCGTCGGCCAAGGTGCGCGAGATCTTCATGGGGACGTGAGGAGGGAGGCGCGGATGGGCACGGAAACGACGGACCACGGCACGATCACCGACGCGGCGCTCGACGAGCTCCGCTCGCGACTCGGCAAGGAGCTGCGACACCTCAGGCGGTCAGCGGTCGTCACCGACGAGTGGATCGAGCGGTACGCGTTCGCCATCGGCGATCAACACCCGCTCTGGACCGACCGGACGTACGCGGAACTCAGCCCGCACCGCAGTCTGCTGGCACCGCCGACGATGGTCTACGTGCTGAGCGGCTGGGACATCGGCACCGGGTTGCCCGGGGTCCACGGGATGTTCGTGCGCAGCCATCTCGAGTGGTCCCGACCGATTCGCGAGGGCGACCGGCTCCTCAGCGTGGGGCGGCTCTACGAGGTGACGGAGCGGCCCAGTCGGTTCGCCGGCCGCTCGGTGCTCCAGGGCACCGAAACGGTGTTCTCGGACGCGGAGGGTGCGGCCGTCTGTCGGGCCCGCAACTGGAACCTCCGCACCGAGCGGGGAGAGGCACGGCGCCGGGGCACCGTGGCGCGCAAGGAAAAACACACGTACACGGCCGAGGACCGGGCGCGGATCGAACGGGATGTCTTCCGGGAGACCATCCGCGGGGATCTGCCGCGCCGGTGGGCCGACACGCACGTCGGCGAGGTGCTGCCCGCGGTCGTCAAGGGCCCGCTCACGGTCACCGACATGGTCGGCTACATGCGCGGCGGATTCGGCGGCATCGCTCACGGTTTCTTCATGTACACCCACGGACTCGGCACGGCGTTCCGCCGTCGCCATCCGAGCGCGGTCATGTGGACGTCGCTGGGCATCGCGGATTCGCCGGAGGCGGTGCACTGGGACGACGAGCTCGCACGCGCGGCCGGCGTGCCGGCGGCGTACGACCTTGGGCCGCAGCGGATCGCGTGGATGGCGACTGTCGTCACGAACTGGATGGGCGACACCGCGTTCCTCCGCTCGCTCGATAGCCATCTCAAGAAGTTCGTGATCATGGCAGACACCGTCTGGTGCCGTGGCGTGGTCACGGGAAAGCAGCGAGACGGTGAGCGCGGGCTGGTGACGGTCGGGCTCGAGGCGATGAACCAGCTCGGCGAGCTCGTCGCCGTCGCCGAGGCGGTCGTGGAGCTTCCGGAATGACGGAGCTGGCGGCGAAAGAGGCGCGCTGCGTCGGCGTGGTCGATGGTGGGATGTTCGTGACCGAGGCGGGGGAGACCGTCGTGCTCGCCCGGGTCCGCGTGCCGCGAATGGGACTCCCCGGCGGCGCCGTTCTCCGGATGCTCGTTCAGCGCGTGGTCCAGGATCGTGACGTTCAGCTCGAAGCAGTCGGGAGAGACCACGCCGGACACGTCATCGCGGAGGTCTGGGTCGACGGTCGGAACGTGAACGACTACATGCTCCAGTGTGTCACGGAATGCGGCTATGGGCACGAGCGCGGTTGACCTGAGCGTCCTCGACGGTGTCCGTGCCGTCGAGTGCGCCTGGGGTGTGGCCGCGGCCTTTTGCGGGCACGCGCTCGCCGAGCTCGGAGCGGATGTCGTGTCGATCCGCGGAGCCGATGCCCCCTCCGGGGAGGTCTCCGCGCTCGGGGCGCTCAAGCGGCACGTGCGCGCCGACCTCCGGACCCCGGAGGGCGTGCGAGACGTCGAGCGACTCGTCGCGAGGGCTGACGTGTTCATCGAGGAGCGTGCGCCGCTCGGCTGGCCGGCAGGGGATCCCCTCGGGCCGCGGCTCGCGGCGTGTCAGCCGGCGCTGCTGTCCGTCTGCCTGTCCCCGTTCGGTCTCACTGGACCGAGAGCCGAGGCGTCCGCGTACCCGCTCAACGTCTACCACGCCAGCGGGTATGCCCAGCAGATCCCGCGGGACGCGCTGTGGCCCGAGTATCTCGTCCGGCCGCCCGTGCAAGCCGGCGGCCGCTGGGGTGAGGCGCAAGCTGGCCTCCTGGCTGCCGTCGCCACCGTGGCGTGTCTCATCCGTGCGGACGGGCCGGCTGGCGGCGTCATCGACTGCTCGAAGCAGGACGCGCTCGTCAGCATGAACTGGACCGAGATCGTGCGTTACCTGAACGAGGGCCGGACGGTGACCCGGCTCGAACCCTGGGTCACGTTCGTCGGCGGCGTTCTGCCGGCGAGCGATGGCTACGTGCAGATCACGATCATGGAGGATCACCAGTGGCGGTCGGCGATGGAGCTGCTCGGTGATCCGGAATGGGCGCGGGCGCCCGAGCTGTCGACCCAGCCGGGCCGTCTCGGCGCCTGGCAAGACGTGGCCAAGCGCCTGGCGAACGAGACGAGGCGGCATAGCCGGACGGATCTCTATCGTCGGGGCCAGGCGCTCGGCCTGCCGATCGCTCCGGTGTTCACGCTGGGCGACGTCCTCGCGGACGAGAGCCTCGAGCGACGAGGCGTGTGGCGCACCGTGACGACACCGTCAGGAGAGCAGCTCCGGTTGCCGCGGTGGTCGACGTCCGTCCGCCATCGTGCGCCGGGGGCGCCACCGCGACCCGCGGCCGTCACGCCGGAAGCGGGCCGCCCATGAAGCGCCCATACACCGGACTCCGCGTCGTCGAGGTCGGCGACCGCCTCGGTGCGGCGTACGGCGCGCGCCTTCTTGCTGACCTCGGCGCCGACGTCGTGAAGATCGAACCGCCTTCAGGGTCCTCCGTGCGCCGGTACGGGCCGTTTCCCGACGGCACGCACGACCCCGAATCGAGCGGGCTCTTCATCTTGTTGAACGCGGGCAAGCGCAGTGTCGTGTTGGACCTCTCCGCGGCAGAGCCGCGCGAGAGCCTGCGCGCGCTGATCGGCACCGCCGACGTGCTCGTGACGGGTCTCCGGCGCGCCGCGCTCGATGAGATCGGGCTCACGGACGCCTCGCTGTCAGCGGGGCACCCGACGCTCATCATGGCGGCCGTCACGGCATTCGGCCTCACCGGGCCGTACCGTGATTTCGAAGGCTCGGAGCTCGTGACCGCGGCATTCAGCGGCGTGGTGCGGCGCATCGGACATCCGGATCGCGAACCCCTGACACTGCCGCTCGCGCAGGCCGCCTATCAGGCCGGACTCGCTGCGGCCAGTGGCATCACGTGCGCCCTGCTCTCGCGCCGCCGATCCGGCCAGGGCCAAGTCGTCGACGTGTCCGAGGCAGAGGTCTTCGCGACCGTCCACGCCGGGTTCTCGGTGACTCGGTATCAGCTTGCCGGGCATCTCGAGCGGCGAGCCGGCCACCGCTTCGCCAATCAGCCGTATCCGCAGACGGTCTTGCCCTGCAAGGACGGCTACGTCGAGCTGAACTGCCCCGAAGGCCGGGAGTGGGCGCGCTTCGTCGAGATGATCGGCAGCCCCGAGTGGACCCGGAACCCGAGGTACGCGAACCGCACGAAGAACAACGTGGAGTACGCGGACGAGCTCGATGCGCTGCTTCTGCCCTGGCTCGGCCGTCACACCCGGGCCGAGATCTTCGCGATGAGCCGCGAGCGGCACATCGCATGTGGTCCCGTGCGCCTCGTGGACGAGGTGCTGGCGGATGAGCAGCTCGCCGAGCGCGAGTTCTTCTGCACGGTCGATGTTCCGGGCGGCAAGCAGATCACGATTCCTGGCTTTCCCGCGCGCTTCTCGCGAACGCCGGCCCAGGTCGGCGGGCCGGCGCCACGTCTGGGCGAGCACACCGCTGAAGTGCTGGCCGAGCTGAGGTGATGCCGTGGGACTGTTTCAGGGGTCGGAGCGGAGCAGACGACGAAGGAGGGCTGAAGTGCTGGCCGAGCTGAGGTGATGCCGTGGGACCGTTGAGCGGATTTCGAGTGGTCGACAGGGGCTGGGTCTGGGCCGGCGCGATCCCGGGCCAGCTCCTCGCGGACATGGGCGCCGAAGTGATCAAGGTCGAATCGCGGCGGCGTCTCGACTACATGCGCCAGGGCAAGCCGCTGATCGGAACGAATCCGGACCCGGAGCAGAATCCGTGGTTCCACGCCCTGAATCGCAACAAGAAGAGCATCACGGTGAACCTCGGATCGCCGCGCGGCGTGGAATTGCTGCGCGAAGTCGTCCGGCGCAGCGACGTGCTGCTCGAGAACTTCACGCCGGGCTTCATGCACCGCATCGGTTTCGACTACGCGGCGCTCGCCGAGATCCATCCGCGGCTGGTGATGCTGTCGCTGTCCGGGGTGGGGCAGTCCGGGCCGCTGCGCGAGATGCCGGCGTATGCGCCGCTGATGGCCGGCATGTCGGGACTCGACAGCCTGGTCGGCTACCCCGGCGAGCGCGTGCTGGGCATCCAGCAACCCTACGCCGACTCGAATGCGGGCGTGTGGGCGGCGTTCGCGGTCCTGGCGGCGCTGTTCCACCGGGAGCAGACGGGTGAGGGCCAGCACGTCGACGTCTCCGAGCTCGAGGCCGGCGTGTCGGTGATCGGAGAGGCGATCGTGGAGTACGGTCTCACCGGGGTGGTTCCGGCACCGTGCGGCAACGACCGGCGCGGCTATGCACCACACGGACACTACCCCTGCGCCGGCGTTGACGTGTGGATTGCCATCTCGGTGGCGTCCGACGCGGAGTGGGCGGGCTGCTGCCGGGCGCTCGAGACGGTGGAGCTTGGCGCCGCGCCGCGGTTCGCGACGGCGGAGGGCCGGTGGGAGCACCGGCGGGAACTCGATCGGGAGATCGCGCGTCACACCCGCAAGTTCGAGGCGATGCCGTTGATGCACCGGCTCCAGGCGGAGCACGTGGCGGCCGCGCCGATCATGGGACCGGCCGCGCTCGCCGAGGACCCGCATCTCCGCGCTCGGGGAGCGTTCGCGGAGGTCCATCACCCCGTCCTCGGCCGGGAACTCGTCTATGGTCCGGCGTGGACGCTGAGTGGAACGCCCGGCGGTGTCGACCGGCATGCGCCGCTGCTCGGCGAGCACAACGCGGAGATCTTCGGCTCGCTGCTCGGCCTGACCGCCGACGAGGTCGCCGCGCTCGAGCGCGAGGGCGTGCTGTCGTGAGCGACGCCGGGCGGCCGCTGGCGGGTCTTCGCGTGCTCGACTTCACGTGGGCAGCGATGGGCCCGTACGCCGGATACCTGCTGGGCGGGCTCGGGGCCGAGGTCATCCACGTGGGACGGCCCGACGCTCAACAGAGCGGACGGGCGACGGCGGCGCTCTACCAGGAGCTCAACTCCGGCAAGATCTGCGTGCGCATCGACGTCAAGCGTGCCGGCGGCCAGGCCCTCGTGCGCCGCATGGCCTCCAAAGCCGACGTGTTCCTGGAGAACTTCCGTCCAGGGGTCGTCGAGCGACTTGGCCTCGGCTACGACGATCTGAGCCGGGACAACGCGCGCCTCGTGATGGTGTCGGCATCCTCCGTCGGACGTGAACGGACGGAGGGCGACGACGTCGGCTATGCGCCGATCTTCTGCGCCCTGTCCGGGGTGGCGCATCTGACCGGCCATCCTGACGCTCCGCCGGTCGAGATCCGTCACCCTGCCGACCTCACCGGTGGCGCCGTGGTCGTCCTGGCGGCGCTGGCGGGGCTCGCGCGTCGCCGGCGAACCGGGACGGGGTGCTATGTCGATCTCGCTGCCCGCGAGGCTCTGCTGTGGACGCTGGCGCCCGCGCTCGCGGCGTCGCAGGCCGACCCCGCGACCGACCGGCGGATGGGGAACGCGCATGCGCGGCACGTTCCGCACGGCGTGTTCCAGTGCGCGGGCCAGAACCGGTGGGTCAGCATCGCCGTGGGGAGCGACGAGGAGTGGCGGCGGTTCTGCGACGCGCTCGGCCGGCGCGAGCTCTCCGACGATGCGCGCTTCGCAACGGAGCCGGATCGCGGGGCGCACCGCGAGGAGGTGGACCGGATCGTCGACGAGTGGGCGAGTCAGCGCAGCGTCGAGACGGCGGCCGCGACTCTGCAGGCGGCGCGAGTGGCCGCCGTTCCGTCCATGACGAACCGGGACGTGTGCGAGGACGCCCACATCCGCGCCCGTGGCGTCCTGGATCACGTCGACCTCGGCGACGTCCGCCGGTGGTTTGCGACGCCGCCCTGGGTCTTCGCCGGCACGCCGCGGCGGCTTCCCGAGACGCTGACGGGGGCCGAGGCTCGTCGGCACGCGTTCGGAACGGTTCTCGGGCTCGACGATGCGACGATCGCCGGGCTCGAGGCCGACCAGGTCATCGGCTGACGTGGGGGCGAAGAGGGGCTACCTTGACAGGAGGTGGATGAGATGACTCGGCGCTACATCGTCGGCATGGTGACGGCAATCCTGGCACTGTGGGGGCTCGCGCTCGAAGCATCGGCGGGCTCCAAGTGGGATCTGGTCCTCTACGTGGGCATCACGCACCCGGTGGCTCAGTACTTCAAGGAGTTCGCCGGCGAGGTGAAGAAGCGGACGCGCGGCGAGCTCGAGATTGTCGTGCGCCCCAGTGGTGAGCTGCCCTACAAGATCACCGAGATCGCGCGCGTGGTGGGGCAGGGCCCCCCGCCGCCGAGTCGCCACAGGGGCGCGCCCTGATGGCGCCTTACTGGGACCAGTGGGCGAAGGACTTGGGGCCTGCGGCCGGCGAGGCGCTGGGCGGCGTCCGCAAGATCCTGGGCAAGTGAGCGGGAGGCGAGCATGAGACCGAATCACGCGAAGCGACGCGCGCACGAGGGACGGGCCGTGTTCGGGTCTTTCGTGTTCTGCCGGGAGCCGGCGCACGTGGAGATCCTGGGCCTGGCCGGGTACGACTTCGTGATCATCGACACGGAGCACGCGGCACTGGACATGGCCGATGTGGAGCGCCTCGTGATCGCGGCGGACGCAGCCGCGATCACGCCCATCGTGCGAGTGGCGAAGGCGGATCCGCAGCTCATCGGCCGCGTGCTGGACCTCGGCGCCCAGGGGATCCTGCTCGCGCATCTCGGGAGCAGGGAAGATGCGGAACGGATCGGCCAGGCGGTGCGCTACGCCTCGGCCGGGATCCGCGGCGCCTGCTCGGCGGTGCGCGCGACCGGCTATTCCGCCACGCCCTTCGACCTCCACGTCAAGCAGACGGCAGAGGAGGTATGGGTGCTGGGGCTCATCGAGGACGCTGCCGCTGCCGACGCCATCGAGGACATCCTCGCCGGAGGGTACGTGGATGCCGTCATGCCCGGTCCGGGCGACCTGTCGACCTCGCTGGGCGTGCCGGGGCAGTTCACGCATCCCGAAGTGACGAAGCGCGTGGACCGGGTCATCGAGGCAGCCGGCAAGGCGTCGGTCACCGCCGCCATGTACGTGTCCGACCCGGCGGAGGCGGAACAGTGGATGGCCAGGGGCGCGCGCATGATCATCTACAGCGTTGACGCGAAGATTCTCTACCAGGCGTACCGGCGCGCGCTGGAGCAGATGCGGAAGTGAAGTACGACCTCCTGGTCCGCGGCGGCACGCTGGTGGACCCGGGCCAGGGCATCTCGGCACCCCGGGACGTCGCGTTCCACGCAGGCCGGGTGGCCGCGGTCATGCCGACGCTGTCGCCCGGAGATGCTGCCGAGGTGATCGATGCGACCGGTGGCATCGTGGCTCCCGGGCTGATCGACATCCACACCCACGTCTACCACGGCGTGTTCCACGCCGCCGCCCACGCGGATCGGGCGGCGCTGGCGAGCGGCGTGACCACCGTGGTCGACGCGGGCAGCAGCGGGTGGTCGACGTTTCCGGGATTCCGCGATTACGTGCTGCCGACCTACCGGACGCGCGTCTTCGCCTTCCTGCATATCGGCGCCGCCGGGCTCACGCTCGTGCCCATGGCGCCCGAGCTGCAGGATATCCGCCTTGCGCAGGTCGACGAGGCCGTCCGCGCCGTTCGCGAGAACCCCGATCTGATCTGCGGCGTCAAGGTGCGGATCACCCACGCCGCGACCGGCCAGGACAACCGCGATAACGCGCGCGAGGCGCTGCGGCGGGCCCGACAGGCGGCCGATCTGGCCGGAACCCGTTTGATGGTCCACGTGTCGGGGTCGCCGCTGGCGTTGCCGGAGATTCTCGACCAGTTACGACCCGGGGACATCGTCACCCACATCTTCAATGGATATGCGGAGCGGGCCCTCGGACCGGATGGCCGCGTTCAGCCCGAAGTGCGGGCGGCGGCCGCGCGCGGCGTCGTCATGGACGTCGGCCACGCCTCGATCCACTGTGACGTCACGGTGGCGCGCCAGGCCATGGCCGACGGCCTGCTTCCCACGACCCTGAGCACCGACCTCCACGCCCCGCCCCCGGGGCGGGTCCTCTACGGCCTGCGCGGGCTCATGTCGAAGTTCCTCGCCCTCGGGATGTCGCTCGAGGACGTGATCGGCGCCGTCACCAACCGGGCGGCGGCGGCGATCGGCAAGTCGGCGGAGCTCGGATCGCTGGCCCCCGGCATGGCGGGCGACGCGGTGGTCCTCGACCTCGAGGAAGGCGACTTCACGTTCCTGGACCATGCGCGGAACGAGGTCAGAGCCAGGCGGCGCTTTCGAACCCGCTGCGTGGTCCGTGATGGCCAGAGGCTCCGGCTCACGCCCGCGGCCCGCGACGAGCTCTGACGGGGCCACGGGGCGCGCTCGACCGGGGCAGCCCGGGGGGGGGGTGGATGGACGACTCGATCCGACTCCAGCCGTACGAGGGGGCGTGGCCGCCGGATGACCCCGATGCCGGGTTTCGCCGGATGGTGGCCGAGTACTCGCGCATCGACCCGCTGCCCACGCTCGAGGTTCTGAGCCGCCACAAGCAGATCCCGCTCGGGGCGCTGGTGCGATTCATCCTCGCCCGGTACGGCACCTCCGGCAGTGACGCCCTTCTCGAGATCGGCCCGCGAGTGGTGCGGCAGATGGAGGAGATCGTCCGGGAGGCCGAGGCCGCGGGTTCGGACGATGCCCGGCTGCGGGCGTACGCCGGGCTCAAGGCGATCATCGCCTGGCTGCAGGTGCCGCTCGACGATCCCCACTGGCGGCCGGGTGGGCGGTTGGCGCAAGCGCCCTAGGCGCTCACGCCGCCTGCGCCAGGGCGCTCGCGCCGTGAGCGCGCAGAGCGCGGCCAGCCACCTTCACGCCCCGTATCGCGGACGACCGCGTGCGCGAGGGCTGTGCGCTAGCCCTTCAGGTGCTTCGTGAAGAAGGCCACGCATCGCTTCCACGCATCCTCGCCAGCTCCATCAGCTCGATCAGCACCTGTCCGGTGCTCGCGGGATCGATGAAGGCGATCCGGCTGCCCTGATGTCCAGCCCGCGGAACCTCGTCGCGGAGCTTCACGCCCTTCGCTCTGAGCTCGCCCAGGGCCCCCTCGATGTCGTCGACCTCGAAGCAGAGGTGGTGCAGCACCTCGCCCCTCTCCCGGACGAGCTGCTCGTACGCCGACCCGGGTGCCGTCCCCGCGATCAGCTCGACGCTGGACTCGCCGACCCGATACAGTCCGATGCGGACCTGGGCCGACGCGATCTCTTCCTCGCCCGCCAGGTGCAGGCCGAGCACTCCCTCCCAGAAGGCGCGGCCCGCATCGACGTCGCGCACCGCGATGGCCACGTGCTCGATTCGGCGGATGTTCATCCGGTGAAGGGCTGCGCGCCGAGCCAGGCGGTCGGGCGCGGGATCGCTCGCTTCATGTCGTCGTTGATGCTGACGCCGTCATCGGTCGTGACCGTCGGCATGCCACCCTCCTGCGGCGCGGTCGGCGCTATGGCCGCCGCGCCGGACTCGGCTCCACGTGCGGCTTCCACGGGGCGTAGGGGTACGGGCCCTCGAGCGGCGTGCCCTGGCGGAAACGCTCGAGGCCGAAGGCCGAGACGTCGACCGTCCGCGCCGGCTCGCCCGCGATCACGTCGGCCACACACAGGCCCACCGCCGGGGCGATCTTGAAGCCGGCACCGCTGAACCCCGTCGCGAGGAACAGGCCCTCGATCCCGGTGATCCCGTCGAGCACCGCGTGACGGTCGCCGCTGTATGCGTCGAAGGCGCGATAGCCGCCGGTGAACATGGCGCGCTCCATCAGGGGCAGGCGGTGCGTCAGGATCCGCGCCCCGTCGAGGGGCGCGGTGGGCGGCAACGC
>JACPIQ010000092.1 GCA_016188005.1 Candidatus Rokuibacteriota bacterium
CTCCTCCGCGTAGCGCGTTACCGCCTCCTGCATCCGCAGCGCGGCGTAGCAGGCCCGCACGGCGTGATCCTCGTGGGCCAGCGGCGCGCCGAAGAGCGCCATGATCCCGTCGCCCATGACCTGGTTGACGGTGCCCTCGTACCGGTGGACGGCCGCCATCATGTGCTCGAGCACGGGATCAAGGACCTTCCGCGCCTCCTCGGGATCGCGGTCCGCCAGCAACTCCATCGAGCCCTTGAGGTCGGCGAAGAGGACCGTGACCTGCTTGCGTTCCCCCCCCAGCGCGGCCTTCGAGGTGAGGATCTTCTCGGCGAGATGCTTGGGGGTATAGGACTCCGGAGAGCCGAAGCCAGGCTTGGCGGACTCGCCCAGCGGAGCGGCGCACTGGCCACAGAACTTGTGCTCGGGTGGGTTACTCGCCCCGCACGATGGGCATACCGAAGCGAGCGCCGCGGCGCACTGGCCGCAGAACCTCATGCCAGCCGGATTCTCCGCGTGGCATCGAGGACACGTCATCCTGCAGCCTCCAGCGAGTCCGAGCCAGTCAGAACGGTTGGCGCGAGGGTAGGGGAGCAATCCGTGGCGGTCAAGCGGGAGTGGTCGTCACGCGATGGATGGACCTGACGGCCTGTGAAACGCTCTATGGGGGGCGTAGCCTGCAAGAATGCTTTCTCCTTCGGCTCCCTGCGCGGCGAAGGCTCGCCTGACACCCCCGTGACCACGAACCTGGTACCTGGGACGGGCCGCCGCTGGGGGTGAAGGCGAGCGGGCGATGGCGATCCTTCTGGGGCCCCGAGTCATCCTGCGCCGCTGCGTGGCCGTGGTCAAGGAGCGGGCAGAGAGGGGCGCGGCGGGGCGCTGGGACGGCGGCGAGTGTCGGGGGCCGCGTCGAGAGAGGAGGCGAGTGGTGGGGACCCGACAGTGATGATGGGCCGGGAGGCGCCGCTCCTCCTCACGTGCGCTGGAATGCTCCAGAGTGCGCCCGCGATGGGCACACTTTGGGCACAATCGGCCCCGGGGTCAAGGAGGGATGTCGTCTAAGCCGGGAAGAAGAATGGTGGGCTGGGACGGGATTGAACCGCCGACTCAAGGAGTTCCAGCCGGCCCCGGGGATGGGGACCATGCACCGCCATCGTCCGGCATTGTCATGGTGATGCACTCGCCCGGCGAGCACCCATCGATTCGCGATGCCGCGGCCCGGGTGGCCCCTCCCTGACCGGTCGTCACGAACGTCGGGTGTCGTGCGCCTCCGAAGGCACGTACTTCGGCCGGGACGGCATCAGCACGCTCTGTCGCGACGGATGGAAGGCCTCATCGGCCGCGAGCGCCTCACCCCACACAGGCGAGCCCTCCAGCTCGTTGCTCACGAACTCGTCCCGGAAGTCCGGGTCGTGCAGGCGCCGGAACGCGCCACGCTGGACCAGGAGCTTCATCATCTCCGAACTGCCCCCCGTGAGCCGGGCCGCGCGCAGGTCGCGTTGAATCCGCTCGACGGGGTACTTGGTCGTGTAGCCCATGCCGCCGATGATCTGAATCGCCTCATCGGCAACCTGCCAGGCGTACTCCGTGCCGAGGAGCTTGGCCATGGCGACTTCCATCGTCGCGGCGCGACCGAGCCCGTGATCGAGCAGCGCGGCCGCCCGGTCGTTCAGGAGGTAGGCCGCGTCGAGCCTGGCCGCGCACTCCGCGACCTTGAATGCGATGACGGCCTGCCCCTGGAGCTTCGTGGCGAACGCGTCCCGGTGCTCCGCGTAGTTGGACGCGATGCCGAGGGCCCGCCGCGCGCCGCCGAGCTGCGCGCGCGTCATCACGACCCGCTCGACGAGCAGCTCGTCCATGAGGATCTGCCAGCCCTGCCCCGGACGGCCGACGATCTGCTCGGGACCGACACGGACGTCGCGGAACTCGATCCACGACGATCCCATCCCGCGGAAGCCGTGCCAGTCGCACTGGACGTCACGGATCAGGAACCCGGGGTCGCTCGTGTCGACACACACGGCGACGAAGTCCGTGCGCGCGTCGTCGCTCTCGCCGAGCCGCGCGGCGGCGAGGATGAAGTTGGCGGTCTGCGCGCCGTCGATGAAGCGCTTCTGCCCGTTGAGCACGTACCCCGCGCCGTCACGCTTGAGAAGGGTCCGCGCGCCGGCGACGTTCGAGCCGACCGTGGGCTCGGTCATGCCCTGGCAGGCGATCAACCGGCCCGCGAGCATCGGCTGCAGGTACCGCTCGTGGATGGCGCGCGAGCCGTAGCGGTCGAGGACGTAGCCGACGTGCGCCGTGAACGTGCGCGCGCACGCCATCGCCGCCGTGCCCCAGTACCCGACCTCCTCCGAGATGAGCGCGTCGTGCTGGATCGTGAGGCCGGGACCGCCCGTCGCCGCGCGGACGTTGACGCCGAGGAGACGGCGGTCGCCCATGGCACGGATGAAGTCGAGCGGGTAGGGGATCTCGTTCCGGTCGAGCGCGAACAGCAGACCGGGGGTGACGAGCGTCTTGATCTGCTCGTGGACCTCGGCCTGGAACGCCTGGAGCTCCGGGCTCAGCATGCTGGCGCCGATCATCGCGTACCTCCCTGGGGTGTATTGCGTGGTCAAGAACCGGACCCCCGAGAAGCGGAGGGAACCGGGGACAGTCGTCCCGCGCCGTGTACTGATAGGCCCGGACCCCGGCGATCCTGACGACCTTGACGTCGACCTGGGCCGAATCCCCCGGGTTCGGCTTCTCGACTAGCGTGAGCTGGCCCGGATCATTCACGAACGAGCGAACCACGATCGAAGCCTCACCCATGCAGACAGGCCACGCGCCAGGTTCCCTCGCGGATTCCCGGAGGCCCCCCACCCCGCCGCCGCACGGGCGTCGCCCGCGTCGGTCGTTCGTGAATGCTCCGGGCTAGTAGCCTTCCCGTGCCGCCTCCGCGATGGCGCGCAGATTGGCCAGCGGCGTCTGGAGGGCCACGGCGCACTCGGGCGCCAGCACGCGCACTCCGGCCTCCACCGCGTAGCGCGCCTGCCTGTACACGTCCTGCGGCGTGCCGCGGAACAGCGCCTCCGGGGTCGAGATGTTCCCCACCAGCGACATCCGATCCCCCACCGTCTCGACCGCCATCTTCGAGTCCACCTGCCACTCGAAGTGGTAGGCGTCGAAGCCGGCGTCGGCGAAGAGGGTGAGCCGGTCGGCGCAGTTGCCGCACACGTGCAGGATCGTCGGCCCGCCGATGCGCGAGAGCATCTCCTGGTGGACGGGCTGGAGGAAGCGCTGGTAGGTGCCCGGGCTCACCAGGTCGCCGGTCGCGTGGTCGGACAGGGTGATGGCGTCGGCGCCCGCCTTGAGCTGCGCGTTGGCGAAGGCGACCGTCACGTGCTTCAGCCTGTCCAGGAAGCGCTTGACGCGCTCCGGCTCGGTGATGGTCCACAGCAGGAAGTCCTGCGTCCCGGCCAGGTGGTACGAGATGGTCCACGGGCCCATCACCTTGCCGAGGATGGCCACCCGGTCCCCGTACTCCCTGCGCAGGAGCGAGATGGCGTCCAGCACCACGCGCATGGGGGCGCTCTCCAGCAGCGCGTCCAGGTCCTGCGGCACGGCGGGCTCCGGCAGGTCGCGGGCCGGATGGGTCCTGGCATCGGGCATCATGGTGGGCGAGCCCCAGTCCATCTCGCAGCCCAGCGCCGCGGCCTCCTGCTGCACGCTGAACTGCGGCATGACGGCGTCGAAGCCGAGCAGCTCATGGCCGGCGGCGGCCAGCTCCGCCATGGCGGTCGCATCCAGGTGCGCCTGCGGGAAGTAGACGCCCGTCTTCTCCAGCCGTGAATGGCCGAGAGGACGCGCACCCGGGGTGACGGCGTTGGCTTGCCGTTCGTGGTCGTCACGCTACGCCCCGTCGCGGGCGGCCACCAGCCGCCGCGCCAGGTCTACCGCGCCCACCGCGTCCCCGGCATAGCCGTCGGCGCCTATCTCATTCCTGTATTGCAGGGTGACGGGCGCGCCGCCCACCATCACCTTCGGGCCGGAGGCCCCGAAGGTGTCGTGCACGGCGGCCACCACGTCCTTCATGCCCATCATCGTGGTCGTCAGAAGCGCCGAGAGGCCCACCAGCTCCGGCTTCTCCGCACGGACGGCCGCCACGAACCTGTCCACGGGCACGTCCACCCCGAGATCGCCGACACGGAACGAGGCGCCGGTCAGCATGATGGAGACGATGTTCTTGCCGATATCGTGGACGTCGCCCTTGACGGTGCCCAGCACGACGGTGGCGACATGCTCCTCCCCGCCGGCGGACAGGTGCGGCTTGAGGAGGCTGATGCCCCTGTGCATGTTGCGGGCGGCCAGGAGCACCTCCGGCACGAAGATCTCGCGCGCCCTGAACTCCTTGCCCACGATGCCCATGGCGGCGATGAAGCCGTCGTTGAGAATGACTGGAGCCGGGACGCCCTCGGCCATGTAGGCGTTGACCAGCCGCTCGACCTCGGCGCCGTCGATGCCGTCCATGGCCTTGCGTATGGCGGACACGTCTATGAGCACACGCGCACCTCCCGCGTTGTATGAGGCCACCCCGCCTCGATGGTGGACGTCCCTCGTCCAACCCACGCCGCCAGCATCGGCCCCCACATACCCGCGGGCGCGCGGCCCTGTCAAGGCCAAAGTGCCAGGGAGCGGAGCGTAAGCTGGGAGAGCGCCAGCGCCTGGCGCAGCGCCTCCTCCAGCGGCCGCCCGAGGATCAGCGCCAGGACCAGCGGGGCGGCCTCGAAGCCGAACTTGCGCAGCAGATACCCCCCGATGTCGCAGCAGACCATGGCCAGCACCTCGGCCACCCGCCCCGTGGCGCTGTGGGCCCCGATGAGGCAGAAGAGGACGATGGCCGGGGCGGATGCCGTGCAAGCGTCAGCCTGGCACCGTGGGCTGACCAGTTCATGACGGGGGCGCGGTCTCGGCCCGCTGAAACCCGCTGATCTCGAAGGATTCCCTCTCTGGCCCGTTCCTTGCTCCCTCCCGCTGTTCATGGGCCGAGAGCGGCGCGCTCAGATGGCGCCCGTTCCAGGCGGCCGCGACACCGGCGCATCACGCGAATCTCGGGGAGGTGATCGAAGCTCCACCTGCCACTTCGGCACCCACAACTGACACCTTCAATCCAGGGAGACCAGGGAAGATGATGAAGCGATTCATTCTCGCGCTGGCACTGACCGTGATCGGGATGCCCGGCATGGCGCTCGGGCAATCGGTGACGCCGCACGTCGACACCATCCAGGGCATCGAGATCTCACCGGGCATCGTCGACACTGTCCACGACATCCGATACGGCGCGGCCTTCGCCGCCCGGGCGACCGGCGCGCTACCCGGGGCCGTCGTGGTCGCGGTCAACTACACGCCCGCGTCGCCCGGCCCCTTCATCACCAACGTCATCATCGGCGGGCACTGGGCGCTGACCGTGACACGGAACGGCCGATTCATCGGGACGATCTACGGGAAGGCCACGGACGGCACCGCCGTCTGGGATGACACGGGTGAGGTTGCGGCGATCAACGTCATGCTCGCCATCGTGGGGGGCACCCGACGGTTTGCTGGCGTCACGGGGACAGCAGAGTTCGTGGGGACGCTGGACCATGGCCCCCTGGCGGTCGGACACCCGCCCACCATCGACGGGACGCTCGATCTGAGCTTCTAACCTCTCTCGCGTTCCTTCCGAGCGCTCGGCAACGGGCGGTCCCGGGCGTCACGCGCGCCCTGCGCGGGTGGCGCCCGGTGTACCCGCCCGGATTTCGCGGACACCGGGTTCACGCTACTCGTGCTCCGGCGGCAACCGCTGCCGTCAGGGACCGGGCGGCCGCGCGCTCAGCCCGGCTGCCGGGCGGACGCTGCACGCGCCGCCTCCCGCGCGAGCGCCTCGTTGCGACGGCCGAGCCACAGCCCATTGACCAGCCAGACGATCGCGATCGGCACGGCGGCCAGGCTGATGCCCGCCAGCCCCAGCCCGATGACCCCCAGGCCGGCGTACGACCAGGCGCCGATCTGATCGCCGGCGCGGTACACGAACGTATCGATGAAGCTCTTGGCCTTGTACTTGTCCTCGCGCGGGATAACCGTGAAGCACGTCTCGCGCGTGGGCCGAGCCACGGCGAAGTTGCCGGCCCGCCGCAAGACCTGGAACGTGACGACTGCCCACACGGTCGGCGCGACACCGACGACGGCGAAGCCCGCGACGCTCAACAGCGGCAGCAGGGTGAGCGTGATCGCGACACCGAGTCTCTTGATGATCCGTCCCGTCAACAGGAGCTGAATGAGCAGCGTCAAGACGTTGACCGTCATGTCGACATTGGCGAAGAAGGCCGTGCGCGCGGCGCGGTTCGTGAAGCTCCGTCTGGCGATGTCGGCCTGCTGGAAATACAGAAACGTCGACAGAATCGTGAAGAGCAACATGTAGAGCGTCAGCTGCAGCAGGTACGGCGACTGTATGGCGTGGGTGAGCCCGGAGAGCACTCCGCCGCCTACCACCGCGTCCTGATCGCGCGAGCCGGGCCGCCGCTCGCGCAGGCCCTGCGAGATCCTCGCGAGCCGACGGACGCTGAACACCGCCACCTCGAGCAGCACGGCCGAGACGGCCAGCAGCCGGGCACTGCCCAGCGGCTCCACCAGCACGGAGGTGAGCGAGGAGCCGGCGATGCCGCCGAGGGTCCCTCCGGCGGCGATGAAGCCGAACAGCCGCCGGCTCTGGTCGCTGCTGAAGACGTCGGCGAGGAACCCCCAGAAGACCGAGACGATGAAGAGGTTGAAGATCGCCGCCCAGACATAGAATGCCCGGCCAGCCCACACATTGGCGGGGCCGGTTGTCGTCCCCAGGAGGATGAGGAAGAGGACCAGGTTGGCCATGAAGAACCGGTACGTCCACGCGATGAAGCGGACCGGCGCCAGGCGCACCACGAGTGCCGAGAAGGGCGGGTTCGCGACGAGCATCCCGATCAGCGTCCCCGTGAACAGCCACGGGAGATTCTCGACGCCACCCGCCGCGCCGATCTCGTCACGAATCGGCCGGAGGACGTAGTACGCGGACAGGATCGAGAAGAAATAGAGCCAGGACCATGCGAGGGCAGCCGCCTCGCCCGGCTTCACATCGACGAGGACGCGCAGCAGCGGCAGCATCGGACCGCCCGCGGGGTCGCTGGACTTTTCGATGGGCAAGGAGTCCTCCTGTCGACCACGGAGCGTAACAGCGTCGCACCGTGTCAGGCGAGGGGATTTTCGATGAGCGCACGTGAGACCGTCCACGAGGAACGCCGCCGGCTCCTGCTGGCCATCGCGACCGCCGCAGCGGGGATGACCGTGATGCCGCCGGATCAGGCGGAGGTCTCCGGCACCGGGGCCGCGGTCGGCGGCCGCAGGCGCCGGGCGCGCCATCCCCGCCGGAGAAGCCGCTCCGCCGCATCGTCGAAGAGCGAGTAGAAGACCGGGACGGCGAGCAGGGTCAGGAGCAGGGACAGCATCTGCCCGCCGGCGATCACCGACCCGATGGCGCGGTTGTCACCGGCGCCCACACCGCTGGAGACCAGCAGCGGGAGCATGCCCGCCACGAAGGCCAGCGTCGTCATGAGGATCGGCCGGAGCCGGTCGCGGTTGGCCTGGATGATGGCCTCGAGGCGGGGCAGGCCAGCGGCCCGGAGGGCGATCGTGTGGTCGATCTGGAGAATGGCGTTCTTCTTCACGACGCCGAAGAGCACGAGGAGCCCGAGCGCGGTGTAGATGTTGAGCGACTGCCCGAACACGATGATGGAGCCGAGCGCGAAGGGCAGCGTGAGGGGCAGGGCGAGGAGGATCGTGACCGGGTGGAGCCACGACTCGAACTGGGCGGCCAGCACCAGATACATGAAGATGAGCGAGAGGGCGAAGGCGAGGAGGAAGTAGAAGGCGGCGTTCCCCATCTCCCGTGACGTGCCGGTCGTGTCCGCCACGTACCCGGGAGGGAGCTGGAGGGCCCGGACCTCCCGCCGCAGAGCGTCGAGGGCCTCTTGCTGCGAGTGGCCCGATCGCATGTTGGCCGTGACGGTGACCTGACGGCGCCGACCCAGACGGTCGACCTGCGAGGGCCCCTGGGACTCCTCGAACCGGGCGAGGTGCTCCAGGCTCACGACCCCGAGCCGGCCGGACGGCA
The DNA here is from genome assembly GCA_016188005.1 of Candidatus Rokuibacteriota bacterium. NCBI lineage: Bacteria > Candidatus Rokuibacteriota > Candidatus Rokuibacteriota bacterium. Next base: position 8,138 of record JACPIQ010000092.1, read on the forward strand.
CGCCGATCTGGCTCAGCCCCTCGACATCGGTGCGCCAGCGGGCCAGGGCGCGGGCGTGCACCTCGTACTGCTCTCCACCCTCGTTGTAGGTGGAGATCTGACGGCCGCCCACCATGATGCGGAGCGTGTCGGCGACATCGGCCACCTGGACGCCCAGCTCGGCCGCCTTGGGCCGGTCGAGACGAAGCGACAGCTCGGGCTTGCCCAGGACGAGTGTGCTGTCGAGGTCCACGACGCCCGGAGTCCGCTCGAGGGCTGCGGTGAGCCGCTCCGAGTACGCCGCCAGCTTCTTGAGATCGGGGCCGGTGATGTAGAAGGCCACCTCCTTGTTGATCATGCCGCCCCCCGAGATGGCCGAGACCTCCGAGACGCTCGTGCGGAGGCGGTCGGCGGCGAAGCGGGGGAGCACGGTCGTCCGGACGCGGTCCATGGTCTCGAACTGGCCCTCTCGGCGCGTGCCGATGGGCGTGAGCTTGACGACGACGCTGGCCAGGTTGGCCGTGCGTCGCTCGTCCGCGCCGACGAGGACGATCGTGTACGCGACTCCGGGCAGCCGCTTGACCTCTCGGGCGATGCGGCCCGCGATGAGCTCCGTCTGCTCGACCGTCGTGCCCTCGGGCGTGCGCACGGAGACCATGAACTCCGACTGGTCGTTCTTCGGGAGGAAGTCCTTGCCGACGACGACGAAGAGGGGGACCACCGAGGCGAGCGCGAGAGCGCTGGCCAGCACGATGACCCAGCGATGGGCCATGGCCCCACGGAGGAGGTGCTCGTAGCCGCGCTCGAGCCAGGCGAAGGCCCGCGCGTCCCGGGACCTGTGGCCGCCAGACGCGGACGGCGCGAGCCAGCGGCTCGCCATCATGGGCGTGAGCGTGAAGGCCACGAGCAGCGAGACCATGATCGCGAAGCCCATCGTGAGACCGAAGGAGTTCATGAACCGGCCGACGATGCCCCCCATGAACGCCAAGGGGAGGAAGACGGCGACGAGCGAGAGGGTCGTCGCGAGGACCGCGAGGCCGATCTCGCGGGTGCCCTCCAGCGCCGCCTGGAGCGGCGGCAGTCCCTTCTCCTCCATGACGCGGACGACGTTCTCCAGCACCACGATCGCGTCGTCGATCACGATGCCGACCGAGAGCGTCAGCGCCAGGAGCGTGATGATGTTGAGCGTGAAGTCCATGGCCCACATGAGCGCGAAGGTGCTGACGATGGACGCCGGGATCGCGATGGCCGCGATGAGCGTCGAGCGCCAGTTCCGCAGGAAGACCAGGACGACCAGGGAGGCGAGGACGGCGCCCAGCGCCAGGTGCTCCTGCACCTTCTTGACCGCGTCCTCGATGTACTCGGAGTAGTCGCGGACGACGCGGAGCTCATAGCCCGCGGGCAATCGTGGGCCGAGCCCCTGGAGGCGCTCCTTGATCCCACGGACCACCGCCACGGTGTTGGTCCCCGATTGCCGCCGGACCGCCAGGATCACCGTGGGCTTGCCGTCGAGGCTGGCGGCGGTCTGGACCTCCTCGGTCCCGTCCTCGGCCTGGCCGACGTCCCGGAGCCGGATGTGCGTGGCGCCGCGCGAGGCGACGACGAGGCCGTCGAACTCGGGAACGCGGTTGACCCGCCCCTTCATCCGCACGGTCAGCGCGCGCGCGCCCTGGCTCACGCTCCCTCCGGGAAGCTGGATGTTCTGTCCGGCGATGGCGCGGGTCACCTCGGCCGCGGCGAGGTTGTAGGCGCGGAGCCTGGCGGGGTCGAGCCAGAGGTTGACCTGACGCTGGCGCCCACCGACGATGGTCGCCTGGCCGACACCCGGCAGTGACTCGAGCTCCCGGCGCACCGTCTTGTCGGCGAGCTCGGTGATGTCGCGGATCGGGCGGGCCGCCGACAGAGAGATGTACAGGACCGGCGCGGCATCGGTGTCGACCTTCCCGACGACCGGCGGGTCGATGTCCTTCGGCAGGTCCGGGAGGATCTGACTGATCTTGTCGCGCACCTCCTGAGCCGCCACGTCCACGCTCTTCTCCATCTGGAACTGGATGAAGACCTGGGAGACCCCCTCGGTCGAGATGGAGCGCAGCTCGTCGATCCCGGCGATGGTGTTCACCGCACGCTCGATGCGGTCGGTGATCTCGGTCTCGACGTCCTCCGGCGCGGCGCCAGCCTGCCGGGTCGTGATGGCGACGGTGGGGAACTCGACCCGCGGGAAGAGATCCACGCCCAGGCGCACGTAGGCGAAGGCCCCCACGACCACGAGCGAGAGCACGAGCACCGAGGCGAGGACGGGGCGCCGGACGGAGAGAGCAGCGAGCCACTGCATCGCTAGCGCCCACCGCGGGCGACCGCGACGGCCACGCCGTCGGCCAGACCGGGCGCCTGGCGGGCCACGACGATCTCACCCGCCTTCAGGCCGCGCAGCACCTCCACCTGCTCGCCCACCTCGCGCCCGAGCTGGACGAAGCGGAGCTCGGCCCTGGCGTCGCGGACGACGAAGAGCGAGGACACGCCGGCCTGCGTGTACACCGCGGAGGACGGGACGAACACGGTGCGCTCCGCGGCCGGCAGCTCCAGCCGCGCCGTCGCGAACAGCCCCGGCTGCAGGCGCGCGTCCGCGTTGGGCACGATGGCCTCGACGACGAGCGCCCGCGCCTCGGTCCGGAGCGCGGGCCCCACGTAAGCGACCGTGCCCGTGAAGGTGCGGTCGGGGTAGGTCTGCACCGAGAAGGACACCCGCTGTCCCTTGCGGATCACGGCCACGGCGGCCTCGGGCACCGTCAGCTCGATCCGCAGCGGATCGACGCGCACCAGGGTGGCGATGCGGCTGCCCCGCTGGACGAGCTGCCCCACGCTGACGTGGCGCTCGGCGACCACGCCCTCGAGTGGGGCGCGGATCACGGTGTCGGCGAGCGCCTTGCGCGCCAGCGCGACCCGCGCCCGCTGCGCCAGGAACCCCTGGTAGAGCTGGCGCGTCTGGTTCAGCACGAGGTCGTGCTGCTCGCGGGTGGCTAGGTGCTCGGCGCGCCGGGTGTCGTAGTCCGAGCGTGACACCAGGCCCTGCTCGACGAGCCGCAGGTACCGCGCGTGCTCGGCCTCGGCGCGCTCCAGGGCCACGCGCGCCTGGCGCGCCTCGGGGGTCCGCGCCGGATCGAAGTCCTCGCCGCCGCGCAGGCCGAGGCGCTCGCGGGTCTGGGCCTCCGTGGCCTCCGCCTCGCGGAGCTGGATGGCGGCGTCGCCCGGGTCGAGGCTCGCCAGCACCGAGCCCACCCGCACGACCGCGCCACGCTCGACCGGAGCCTCGACCACCCGGCCGCCCACCTCCGCCGAGACGTCCGTCTGGGCGTCGGCCACGAGGGTTCCGGTGACGTCCAGCGCCCGCGGCAGGGCGCGCTCCTGCGCGGCGACGGTGCTCACGACCACCGCCGGCGGTTCCTTGACCGGGGCCGCTGGGTTTCTGGCATCCGAGTCGGTGCAGCCGGCGGCGATCTGAGCGAGGAGGAGGCCGCTGAGGACGGTCCGCATGGGGGTCCGGAGGCTGGCGGTCATGACCCTGTCTCCCTTCCTGGTCCTTCGGGATCGGACACGCACAGGCGACAGATCCGGTCGTCGATGCGCCGGCAGAGCTGGACGAGCTCGCGGACGGGGACATGTCGGAGCGCGTCGACTTCCTCGGCGGCGAGCTCCAGGCCCACTGATCGGCTGGCAGCCCACGGATCCCTGAAGAACGCCGCCCGGAAGCTCTCGTCCGTGAGGAGCTTGCCCAGGACCCGCTCCACGCTCGGCTGACTCATTCAGTGCCTCCTTCGGGACGATCCGTCACCCCGGCCCCGGGCACCGGGGTTTGCAAGCCCGGAGCCACAGGGCGCGGCCACGACCGAAACGACAGCAAGGAAAGGCAGAAATGCGCCGGAGAGGCCCGTCCTGCCCGCCCCGCGTTGGCGATCCCCGGGCAACCGGGGTGCGCGGATTGCTACAGGTGCGGAGAAATCGACAGTGCTACGGCTCGGGGCCGCAGCGCTTGAGGCGGGTGTAGAGCTGGGAGCGCGTGAGGCCGAGCAGCCTGGCGGCGCGCGACTTGTTGCCGCCGGCCCGGCGGAGGCCGTCCAGGACGAGCTGGCGCTCCCACTGGGCCAGCGAGCTGCCCGCAGCCAGCCCCGAGAAGACGTGGACCGCGGAGGGAGCTCCGGCCTCTCCCGCCTGGCCGCGCGGGCGCAGGCCGAGCTGGTCGGCCGTGATGAGGCGACCGTCCGACATGATGAGCGCGCGCTCCACCGCGTTCTGCAGCTCCCGGATGTTACCGGGCCACGGGTGCGAGAGGAGGGCGTCGCTCGCGTCGCGACTGATCCCGACCTCGCCCTTGCCCATGCGCGCCCCGAGGTCGCGCACGAAGTGCTCGGCGAGCAACAGCACGTCCTCTCCCCGCTCGCGGAGCGCCGGCAGGTGGACCGGGAAGACGTGGAGGCGGTAGTAGAGATCCGCCCTGAAGGCCCCCTCCGCCACCGAGCGGGCCAGGTCGCGGTTGGTCGCCGCGATCACGCGGACGTCCGCACGGACGGTGCTCGTGCCACCGACGCGCTCGAACTCGCGCTCCTGGAGCACCCGGAGGAGCTTGGCCTGCACGCCCGGCGACAGCTCGCCGACCTCGTCGAGGAACAGCGTGCCCCCGCGCGCCCGCTCGAACCGCCCGGGCTTCTGGCGGTCCGCGCCGGTGAAGGCGCCGCGCTCGTGGCCGAAGAGCTCGGACTCGAGCAGCGTCTCGGGCAACGCCGCGCAGTTGACCGCCACGAAGGGGCCATCGGCCCGCGGGCTGGCGTGGTGGATGGCCCGGGCGACCAGCTCCTTTCCGGTGCCGCTCTCGCCGGTCAGGAGCGTGGTCACGTCGGTCGGAGTCACCCGCTCGGCCCGCGCGAGGGCCTCGCGGAACTCCGGCGACCGCCCGATGAGACGCCCGAACCCGTATTGCTCTCCCAGCTCAGAGCGCAGCGTGGTCAGGTGCTCCTCGAGACGGCGGGCCCGGTCCTCGACCACCGCGACCCGTCGCTGCTCCTCGGCGAGGCGCTGGTGCTGGATGGCGAGCACGACCTGGGCCGCGATCGCGCTGGCGACCTCCTCATGCGAGGGGTCGAACCAGTAGGGCTCCCGCTTGCCGAAGTACAGGGCTCCGCCCACCTGCTCACCGAATCGGAGCGGGACGCAGAGAGTCGAGCGGGCCCCTTCGTCGATCATCATGCGGTCTCCCGGCCAGGACGGGTCCAGCTCTGCGGGCGCATCGGACATGACCACGGCCTCCCCGCCCTCCACCCGGTCGGCGAACGAGAAATCCTCGAGGCGCATCGCCCCGTGCGCCCCCTCGCCCAGGTTGTCGTTCACCTCGGCGAGGATCTTGATCTCTCGACCGGACAGGAGCCCCACGCCCATGACCTCGAAGTCCAGGATCGGCCGGACCGCGTCCGCCAGCCGCGTGAAGACGTCCTGGACGTTCAGGCTCTCGGCCAGGGCGATCGGGAGGCTCTGCAGCGCCCCGAGCCGTTGCCGGCGGCGGCGCTCGGCGTAGAGCCGCGCCGTGCTGTCGACGAAGGGGCCGATGAGGTCGGCGACCTCCGCGGCCAGCTCCAGCTGTGCCGGCCCGTAGGCGCCTATGGTGCGGCTGCAGGCGACCAGAGCGCCGATCACGCGCCCGCTGCTCCTGAGGGGCAGGACGACGGCGGAGCGGTAGCCTGCATCCACCACGGCCCGCTCGCGCGGGCTCAGGCGCGCGAACCGCGGGTCGTTCCGGAAATCCGTCACCAGGAGACGCTCGCCCTCGAAGGCCGGACGGATGGCCGAGTCCGCGACGAGATTGCGACCCTCGGGCTTGAAGTCCGTGGTGTAGTGGCCTGCATGGAGCAGGGGGCCCGCCGCGGCGTGCTCGGCGAACACGGTGAAGGTCTGGCCCGAGTCGTCCAGCCGGCTGACCGTCAGCCGCTCGTGGGGCAGCAGCGGACGAAGGTGCCTGCAGAACTCATCCAGGAGCCGCTCAGGCTTGAGCTCCTCGCCGAGCGCCCGGCCGAGGGCCGACAGCGCGGTCAGCAGATCGGCTTTCGTGCTGGGCGGGCCGGGCTCCAACGGTTCCGGGGGCTGCGGCATGGCGCGATCATACCGCGCCGGGCGGGGCCAGTGGCGCGCCGCGTGCGGCGGAGCCCCGCCGGGCCGGTCCGCAAGACACCGGGGCGGGGTCCGCGTGAAAAGCCCGGGGAACCGCACGGGCGCCCCGGGAGTTTGTCGAACCGACTTCCATGTCCGCCACACCCTGCTCAAGGGACGCGGGCTCGCGCTGCTGCTCGTGAGCTTCCGCGAGAGCGCCGAGCTGGTGCGGCGCACCGTGCGCGAGCGCGGCTACACGGCGCCCGTGCTCCTCGACGACAGCGGCGAGGTCACCGGCCTCAGATACGGCGTGTTCGGGCCACCCACAGTCTACGTCGTGGACCGGGAGGGCCGCCTCCTGGCCCGCGGCGCCGGGCCGCGCGACTGGTCGAGCCCGGCGGCGCGCAGGCTCCTCGAAGCGCTGACCGTGCCGGTCAGCCGATGAGGCGCCTGCCCGTCAGGCGGCGCGCGAGCCAGAGCCATTCGACCGGGTTCGAGTGAGCATCAGGCCGGGCGACACGAGGAGGTGGGGCCGTGAGGCGGAGCAGGCCGGACCGCGGGCGCGCCGCCCAGGGCTGGCTCCTCCCCTTGGTCACTATGACCGTCGTCCTCTGGACGGCGCTGCGGCCTCGCTTCGGACAAGACCCGTCCTACCATGCCTTTGCGGACGTGAGGACGCTGCTCGGCGTACCGAACGCATTCGACGTCCTCTCCAACCTCGCCTTCGCCGCCGTCGGGATCGCGGCGCTTCTGTTCCTGGCCCGCCGCTCGGATGCCTTCGTCGACCGGCGCGAGCGGCTCCCGTGGCTCGTGCTCTTCCTCGGCGTCGCGCTCACCGGCGTCGGTTCGGCGTGGTATCACCTCGCGCCTGACAACGCGCGCCTGGTCTGGGACCGTCTCCCCATGACGCTCGGGTTCATGGGGCTCCTCGCAGCGCTTCTCGCGGAGCGGGTATCGGTGCGGCTCGGCCTGGCGCTCCTGCCCGTACTCCTCGTGGCCGGGCTCACGAGCGTCGTGTACTGGCATGTGACGGAGATGGCTGGCCGCGGCGACCTCCGGCCCTACTATCTGGTGCAGGTCTACCCGCTCCTGGCGATTCCCTTGCTCCTCGCCGTGTTCCCGGCCCGGTACACGGGCGCCGCCAACCTCGTCGTCGCCCTGGCCTTCTACCTTGCTGCCAAGGTCGCCGAGAGTTACGACGCGGCCATCTACGGTTTCGGCGGCCTCGTGAGCGGCCACACGCTGAAACACCTCCTCGCCGCGGTGGGCGCGTGGTGGCTCTTGCGCATGCTGCGGCACCGGGCGCTTCTCCCTGCCCAGTCGATGCGAGCCAGCGGGCGCTCGCTGGTCGGGTAGGATCATCTCCATGCCTGCTGTCAGGGAAGCGCATCACCGGATCCCACGGTCGATACGCCTCCGACCTTGAGCGAGGCGGGTGCGCTTGCCCGCGCCCCTGCGCCTATGATCCATCCCTGGCTCGGAGCGGCCCGCTGGAGGACGTCAGGGGGAAGGGCGGTCGTCCCGCGGGGACTCGCGCTCGAGCATCGCGAGCAGGAAGTACAGCGCTGCCAGGAGCTCGAGGGTCTCCTCTACGAAGTTGCGCGGCAGCACGGTGGCCCAGGTGCGGTTGAAACGGCGCTCGAACAGCTCGGTGACACCGAAGACCGTCACGCCGGTCAGGAGGAGCCGCCCCCAGGCCTCCGAGAGCGCCGTGCGCGCCCAGCGCCATAGCTCCACCCGGTGGTAGAGTGCATAAGCAACGAGCGCGATGAAGAATGCTCCAATGGCGACGGCGAGGGCCCACTCGCGCAGCGGAGCGGCCGCCGGATGCCCGAGGAGTCGGCGGAGCTTGAGGGGTGCCCCCACCAGTCGGCGCTGGACCTCCAGCTCGCCGACGATCAGCACCCCGAACACCGCGGTGAGGAGCAGATCGGGGGCTCCGCTCTGCTGGCGCGCGCGCTGCCGCAAGAAGCACCGGGCGCTGACCGCCGCCGCCGCCACAAGCAGAATCACCTGAAGCCATTCGAGAGCGTCATCCTCGGAGGCCAAGCGCGCTGCCAGCTGGACGTCCGACAGGGCGATACCCAGCAGGACGGCGGACACGACGAGCGTGAGCCACGCGGCGAGCCGGGTCCACCTGCCGGGGCGCGGCGAGAAGCCGGCCCGTTCCATCAGGGCGCGGCCGCAGGAAGAGGCTCCCCGCGGGCTGCTGATGATCTCGTCCGCGCCATGGACGCGAGGCGCGCCGGCCCGCCGATCTCGACCGAGCCTATCCTCATGCCGCCAGTATACGGCTCGCCCGGGCCGATCCCGGGGGGGTGCGCCCGGGCTGTCGGGCTCCTTTACAGCTGCTACTCCGGACAGGGAGAACGAGCTCGCAACTGACTGACTTCTCTGGCTTCGCCCCGTTGGCATCGCCGATGCTGTGCCCTCCCGGGAGGTGTCTTCGGCCCTCTCGAAAGGAGTCTCGACATGCGGAGAATGATGGCGGTAACTGGAATCCTGGCTCTGATGTTCCTGGCGGCTCTTGCAGTACCGGCCCAAGCCGCGCTGATCAACTTCACCGCCAACCTCGATGGCTTCCAGGAAGTTCCGCCTCATGTGACGCCGGCCACCGGCCTGGCAACCCTCGTCTTCGACGACGTGCTGAACATCTTCGACCTGGATCTGAGCGTGTCAGGCATGCTGGCGCCCATCACCGCCTACCACATCCATGCTGCGCCTCCGGGGGTCAACGGCCCGGTCATCGTCTCCCTCGTGGGCCTGGACCCGTCGCTCGTGGGAAGCACAGCAGGGTCGATACACCTGGACGACATACCCTTCCCGCTGGCCAACGTGGCAGACCTGCTGGCCGGTGACACCTACGTCAACGTGCACACGACGTTGTTCCCCGGGGGCGAGATCCGCGCTCAGTTGGTCGAGCAGCAGGTGCCCGGGCCAGCGACCCTGTTGCTCCTCGGCGGTGGGCTCGCCGCGATCGGCGTGCTGGGCTGGGCGCACAGGAACGCTTAGCGCCACAGTCATGGGCGGGCTGGGCCAGATCCTCGGAAGGCGGCCTAGCGCGCCAGCCGGACCACGGCCCGTCGGTTCTGGACCCAGCACGTCTCCACTGGCTCGCGGCAGACGGGTTCACGGTCACCGTATGGGACGATGCCGATGCGATCACCAGGGACGCCACGGCTCACGAGATACTCACGGACTGCGCCGGCTCTCCGCTCGGCCAGCGCCTGGTTCAGCCCGCGAGCTCCCCGCTGGTCCGAATGACCCTCGACGAGGACCCGGCCCTGCCCATTCGCCGCGAGCCACGCCGCGGCCCTGGCGAGGTCGCGGCGGGCCACCGGGCCGAGCTCCGCGCTGCTCGTGTCGAAATAGGCGATGACGTCGGGACCCGAGCCGGTTCCAAGGGACGCCGTCACCGGCTCCCCCGTGCCCGCCACCGCCCGGAGCCGCGCCACCAGCTCGCTGTAGGACGACGTGCGCAATACGCTGGCGAACTGCGCCCGGTAATTCTCCACCAGGCTGACCCCGTCGATCACGACGTCGTGAACCCGCCACGCCTGGTCCGCTCGGGCCATCACGTAATCCAGCCGCACGTCGTTGCCGTCCCTGCTTTCCACTCTCGTGCGGACGATGGCGACACGTCCCTCGGCAGCGTCCATGTCCTCGCCGACCACGCGGATGACGGGCGGCCGAAGCCGCGGCAGCCGCGCCTGAACCATCTCGAGGTAGGCGCGCTCGAGGACGTCCGCGAACATCCGGGCGAACTCCTCGCGCTCCGCGCCGGTGCGCCTGTCCCACTCGACGCCCAGTGCGCGGCGGCTTGCCCTGCGCCCGTCAAACAAGGCGTAGGCGAGGTCGCGCACGGCGTCCCAGGCCTGCTTCGGGTTGGTCGCCTCGGCGAGGATGCCCGTCGTCCGGTGGAAGAAGTCCTCGATCTGAGCCCGGGCCGAGGGCCCGGCCTGCGAGGGGCCCGACAGTAGCGTGATAGCCAGTATCGTTCCGACGGCTCCGACGACGCGACGGTAACCCATGCCCGCTCCCTTCGGACCGACGTGATGGATACCACGCTGCCCGTGTCCGAGCCGCTCGCAAGCGCCGATGAAGGGGTCGCGTCAAATGGCCGCCGCCGCGCGTCAGGGGTCAGGCGTCCACGGAAGAATCCAGGCTAGCGCGGCGAGGGCGCAGGCGGCGGTGCTGGGGGTGCCGGCACCCACACCCATTGCCATGGCCGGCTCACGCCGTCGCCGTGGAGGACGTACTTCCCGTGCGGGTACACCACCTCACGCTGCACCGGCGCGGCTGGCTGCTGCTGCTGATAGACCACCGGCGGTGCTTCCACCACAGGCGGCGGAACATAGACCGGATAGGGGTACGCGTAGTACGGATAGGCGAGGGCAGCGCCCAGCGCCAGCCCTCCGATGAACGTGCCCGGGCCCCACCAGCAGCATCGGCCGTGATGGAAGCCGCCGCGGAAATGCCCGCCACCGCGGAAGTGCCCGCCACCGCGGGCCCAGGCATCGCTCGACGCGATGGCTCCAAGCAGCAACACCAGCGCCGCGAGGAGCACCAGCACGCGCGTCTTCATCTTCCCCTCCTGACGTGCGGATCGGACGCAGATGGTGTCCTGCTCATTCTACCTACTCGCACCGAGCCTCCGCGACGCAACTAGGCGGTGACACCCCTTGCGGCCCACCGTCGAGCAGCCGATCACGGAGGCGCCCGAGCTGCTGTCGACAAATCTTACAGCCATGAATGGCGACCCGAAGGCGACATCAGCTATCTCCATGAAACATATGCGCATTACGAATCTGGCGTGCTACGTGCTTGGGCCTCACTGTGGCGCCACCATGATGGGAAGGTCCCGGAAAGCGGGACGAGCCGGCAATGCAACCGGAAAGGGGAAGCCGATGCTAGTACGAATTGCCCTGATTTCTCTGCTGCTCTCCTTGCCGGTCTCATTGCCGGTCTGGGCCAGCCCCATCGCGGATCCTGCGCTGGGCTCCCAACTGGATGGCGGTATCGTCACTGTGACGCGGTTTGGCGGCCCTCTGAGCAGTGCAACGTTTGTCGCTGCCGGCACTGGCGCCTCGGCCACCGCGCTGGGATCCGCGGGATTCGTGTTGACCGTCAGTCCCGGTGATACTGCTCTCGCGACGTGGACTCTCACGAACACCGACCTTACTCCCGTCTTCCTCAACAACATCACCGCCGTGACGATCGATCTGACCTTGTCGGGTATCTCGCTGTTCGATTCGGGCTCCGCACCTTCCACCCCCGACAGCGGTCCGGGCATTCCTGGAGTGATTCACGTCGCTGGCGTACCGATCAGCAGTGCCACGGAGTTCCTCCCTTGGCCCGATCCTGCCAATCTCGGCGACATGTTTCGCGCCGTCTCCATCACCTTCGGCGCCTTTATTGGCCCCGGTGCCACATCTTCGTGGATGGATGACACGGACGTGACCGCCGCCGTGCCCGGGCCGACCAGCATCATCCTGGTCGGCACAGGATTGCTGCTGCTGATCCGGCGATGGCGCCTGCCATGCGCCGACCCGGACGGATCCCACCGCACGACGTAGATCAAGTCCCAGCTCGTACGACACGCACTCGGCCAAGCAAGCGGCGCAGTGGCGGCGACCCGCCGGCCAGTCACATCAGCCACGCGGGCCTGACGAGGAGCACGGCGCCCAGGCCCAGCATGACGATGCCGCCGGCGAGCTTGAGCCAGCGCCCCCCGCGCTCCTGAAGCTTGCGGCGCCCCAGCGTGATCACGGCAATCGCCAGCATGATCGAGTCGTCCAGCATGTAGGCGGCATTGTAGAGGCCGAGGTAGGCGTAGTACTGCCACCACGGCAGCTGCCGGAGCGCCAGGACCTGCGTGTACACGGCCGGGAAGCCGCTCGTGCAGAGCAGCTCGACGACGTTCACCAGCACCGCGAGCGCGGTCGCCCCGGCCAGCGCGCCGGGGAGATTCTCGGCCTGGACGATGCGGCGGACCCGCTCGTAGAGAGGAGGCTTGGCCGCTTCGGGAATGGTGAGCGAGACCCCGCGCCCGAAGGCGACGAAGTCCTTTGTCACGGCCGGTGGGGGAAAAGTAGATGTAGTCGGTAGGGGAAGTAGCGTCAGCGCTTCATCGCGCATCTTCTTCAAGGAGTGCCCTGGAGACGGGACGTGTCCTGCCGCTGGTGATCATCGAGCGGCGGTGTACGAC